>JBCCWM010000101.1:0-12504 GCA_039193505.1 Pseudomonadota bacterium
CCGCCCGGGTCGGCCTCCAGAAACAGGCCACCGCCGCTCATGCCCCCTTCCGCCTCGACGTTGAGGACCCGGAAATAGCCGCCGTCCTGCCCGCCCACGCTCTCCTCGATGTGGCTGTCGGGGAAGAGGGTGCCTGTCTCCTCTTCTTGCTCGCCGGAGCTGTCGGGGTAGCCCGTCAGCGTCACGGGACCCGCCATGGCGTCAGGGTCGGCAAAGATCAGCATCCGTGCAGCCGGCCCATCGTACCCGCTGGCACTGCCGTCGAGCGCGATCATGTCGAACCCGGCCAGGATCTCTCCGCTGTCGTCGTTGTAGTCCTCGCGCTCGCCCAAAATGGTGAAGTTTTCCCGGTCCGTGGAGATCGTCGGCCCCTCCGCGTCGAGCCCGCTTGCAGGGAGTACATCGCCGGCGCTCCCGTGGAACGAGGCGAGAAAGTAGCCACCGCCGATATGGACGGCCGACGGGCCGGACAGAACCTCAGCGGTTGCCAGGTTTTCGACATCGGTGCTGTCAGCCGGGACGGGCGTGGGCATGGACGCTCCTCTTGATCGTGCACCCGAGGTGGTGCGACGGCATCTGGGCCTTTATATGGACCAGGAAACGCCAACTGGCCATGCGGCCCAGGGGAGAGCCATGTCTCAATTTGACGACCGTGAACGCGCGTTTGAGAACAAATTCGCGCATGATGCCGAAATGCAGTTCAAGGCCGAGGCGCGGCGGAACAAGCTGCTCGGCCTCTGGGCCGCGGGCCTGATGGGCAAATCCGGGGACGATGCGGATTCCTATGCGCGCGAAGTAGTGAAGGCCGACTTCGAAGAGGCGGGCGACGAGGACGTCTACCGTAAAGTGGCGGGAGATCTCGGCGATCTTGCGACGGAGGACGCGATCCGCACCCAAATGCGCGAGCTGATGGCCGAAGCCAAAGCGCAGATCATGTCTGAGACCTGAAGAGAGGGGCGCGCTTCGTCGCGCCCCTTGACGGCTGGGCGCATCGGGCGACGTCTCTGGCGATGAGCACACTCCAAATCGTTTGGTTCAAGCGCGACCTTCGGCTTGAGGATCACGCGCCGCTGGCGCGGGCCGCCGCAGCAGGGCCTGTCCTGCCCCTTTACATCGTTGACCGGCGCTGGTGGTCCCAGCCGACGATGAGCGGGCGCCAATGGGCGTTCGTGCGCGAGAGCCTGACGGACCTCCAGCGCGAGCTGGAGGCGGAAGGCGTTGGTCTCCACATCCTCTCGGGGCGGCCTGTCGAGATCTTGGACGCGCTGCGCAGTCGGTTTGGCAAAGTGGCGCTCTGGTCGCATGAGGAGACCGGCGATCGGATCGGCTACGACCGTGACAGGGACGTTGCCGCCTGGGCCCGGGCACAGGGTGTTCCGTGGGTCGAGCTCCAGGGGGCCGGTGTGCAACGCCGCCTTCAGAGCCGCGACGGATGGGCCGGGGCCTGGGACAAGGCGATGGCCGCCGCGCAAACGCCAGTGCCAGCCCTGACGGCCGCCGCCGAAGCGCCGGCGCCCGAGCTCGACGATCCGACTGGTCCCGACCCGTGCCCGGACCGGCAGTGCGGCGGGCGGGACGCGGGCCTCGCCCTTCTCGCGAGCTTCCTCACCGAGCGCGGACAGCACTACCGCCGCGAGATGTCGTCCCCCGTGACGGCCTTCGACGCCTGCTCTCGCCTGTCGCCCCATCTGGCTTGGGGCACGCTGTCCACACGCGAGGTTGCGCAGGCCGCTTGGGAGGCGCGGGCGCGGGTGCGCGCTGAAGGGCGGCGGGACGGTTGGGCGGGATCCCTCGACAGCTTCATCGGGCGGCTCCATTGGCGCTGCCACTTCATGCAGAAGCTCGAGGACGAGCCCGAGATCGAGACCCGCGCAATGCACCCGCTCTATGACCAGGTGCGAGCCGGCGGTCACGATGACGCACGGCTCACGGCGTGGCTTGCGGGGGAGACCGGGTATCCGATGGTCGACGCCTGCATGCGGGCGCTCCGCGCGACGGGGTATCTGAACTTTCGGATGCGGGCGATGGTGACGAGTTTCGCCGCCTATCACCTCTGGCTCGACTGGCGTGTCTTCGGCAAGCCGCTCGCCGCGCTCTTCACGGACTACGAGGCGGGGATCCACTACTCTCAACTTCAGATGCAGTCGGGAGTGACCGGGATCAACACAACACGGGTCTACAACCCGCTAAAGCAAAGCCAGGACCAGGACCCCACGGGCATCTTCCTCCGCCATTGGCTGCCGGAGCTTGCGCCGCTCGACGATGCGGCGATCCATGCCCCCTGGTCCGAGGCCGTCGACTATCCCAAGCCGATCGTCGACCAGGCGAAGGCGGCGCGTGCGGCGAAGGAGAAGATCTACGCCGTCCGCCGGAGCGACGCGTTCCAGGAGGCGAAATCCGCCGTGATCAAGAAACATGCCTCCCGGAAGGGACGCACCGACCGGAGCCGCGCCCGCAAGCCGAGCGATCCGGGCCAATCGAGCTTCCAGTTCTGATGGCCCACAAAAAGCCCCATCTGCCGGAAAAGCTCTGCGCCGCGTGCGGTCGTCCGTTCACGTGGCGCAGGAAGTGGGAGCGGGTTTGGGACGAGGTGCGCTACTGCTCAGACAAGTGTAGACGAAGCGGCCGGCGGTTTACCGCCTCGTAACACGGCGCCCGGTACTCTCCCGCTTGGGTAGAGTGATGAGGGTGGGCATGGCGCGACTCAAACGCGGCGGCGCGAGGGTGCCGTCGGGCAGGTTCCGTCTCGGTCATACGGTCTTTGGCTACGCGGCCTTCGTCCTGATATGGTGGCTTTTTTCCCAACGCATAGCCGAGGTTGAGTGGGCGTCGGTGCCGGCGGCGCTGGCCAGTGTGGCACCGCTGACGGTTCTGCTGGCCCTTGCGCTCGCGGGGCTCAGCTACGCCGCGATGGCGGCCTATGACGTCATTGCGGTCGAGATGCTCGGGCACCGCGTGCCGGCCCGTCGGGCGATGCGGGCGGGGTTCACGGCGACAGCGCTCGGTCAGACGCTCGGCCTTGCGGTCGTGGTGGGCTCGGCCGTGCGCTGGCGGCACTACCGCCGTCACGGCCTCGGGCCGGGGGCCTGCAGCATCCTGACCGGCACTGTGTCCTCGGGCTTTATGTTGGCCCTCGCGCTTGTCTTCGCGATCTTCCTTTGGTCAGAGGCAGGCCGTCTCGCCCCGATCGCGGGGCTGTCGCCGGAGGCTGCGACGACACTATCGGTCGCCATCCTCGCGAGCGGAATGGCGCTCTTTCTGCTCTCCTGGATGCGGCCGCGGATCGGGCGGTGGCGCCTGCCGGTGCCGCCGCTCGCGCCCCTCCTCCGGATGGGGGCGCTCGCTCTGATCGACATCCTGCCGGCCGCGGCGATCCTCTGGCTCCTCCTCGGGAGCGGTGTGACATACGCGGAGGTTCTGCCGGTCTTCGCCGTCGCCCTCGGCCTCTCGCTTCTTGCCAACACGCCCGGTGGCATCGGAACGTACGAGGTCGTCTGCCTGACGGCCTGGCCAGCCCTCGGGGAGGAGCAGGTGCTCGCCGCGCTGATCCTCTTCCGGGTGATCTTTTACGTTCTGCCGGCGGCGGTGGCCGCAACGCTCCTCTTCTTCGACACGGGCGCGCCGAACACACGAGAGAACACGGCATCGACGTGACGCATGTGCGTGCCCATGTCGAAGGCGGCATCGAGCGCTGACGGCGCGAGATGCGCCATAACGTCGGGATCGGCCTCGAGTGTTTCCCGGAATTCGAGGCCCTCATCCCAGACTTTCATCGCCGCGCGCTGGACGAGCGCATAGGCGCCCTCCCGCGTGACGCCCGCCTGGGTCAGCGCGAGCAACACGTGTTGGGAGTGGACGAGGCCGCGCGTCATCGCGAGGTTCCGCGCCATGGCGTCGGGGTTGACCACAAGGCCGCGGATGACGGAGGTCAGCCGGGCGAGCGCAAAGTCGAGCGTCACCGTCGCGTCCGGCCCGATGTTGCGCTCCACGCTTGAATGCGAGATGTCCCGCTCATGCCAGAGCGCGACATTCTCCAAGGCCGGCACAACAGCGGCACGGACCAGGCGGGCGAGGCCCGTCAGGTTCTCCGTCAGGATCGGGTTGCGCTTGTGCGGCATCGCGGACGAGCCCTTCTGGCCCGTCGCAAACGCCTCCTCCGCCTCGCGCACTTCGGTGCGGGCAAGATGACGGATCTCTGTCGCGACGCGCTCCACCGATGCAGCGACAACCCCGAGCGCCGCAAAGAAGGCCGCGTGACGGTCGCGCGGAATGACTTGCGTCGACACGGGCTCCGGCGAGAGGCCCATCTTTGCGCACACATGTGCCTCGACCCGCGGATCAACGCTGGCGAATGTGCCGACAGGGCCCGAGATCGCACCCGTCGCAACTTCCGCCCGCGCCGCGTGCATCCGTGTGCGGCAGCGCTCGATCTCGGCATAAGTGCCCGCGAGCTTCAGGCCGAACGTCGTGGGCTCGGCGTGGATGCCGTGCGACCGGCCGACGCAGAGCGTGTCCTTGTGCTCCCACGCCCGCACTTCGAGAGCGTCGAGAAGCTCGTTGAGGTCCGCGATCAGGATGTCGGCGGCCCGCACAAGCTGGACGTTGAAACAAGTGTCGAGCACGTCCGAGGAGGTCATGCCCTGGTGCACAAACCGCGCCGCCTCGGGTCCCACGATCTCGCCCAAATGGGTGAGGAAGGCGATCACGTCGTGATGCGTCTCCCGCTCGATCGCGTCGATCCGCGCGACGTTGAAGGGGACATCCTTGGCCTTCCAGACGGCGGCGGCGTTCTCTGCCGGGATCTGGCCGAGCTCCGCCATGGCGTCGCCGGCATGCGCCTCGATCTCGAACCAGATCCGAAACTTGGTCTCTGCAGACCAGATGGAGGCCATATCGGGGCGGGAATAGCGGGGGATCATGGGCGCTCCTCTCCCGGCTCAGATAGACCCTACGATACCGTGGAGCAAGAGTGAGGCTCGGACCGCACGCCTGGGATCTCCGCCGCCGGATCATCGGCGAGGACGCACGGTTTTGCGGCAGGGCCGAGATTGTCGCGTCGGACCACGGATGGGTCTATCAGGAGACCGGATCGCTCAGACTTCGGGGAGGATGCCTGTACACTGCCGGGCGACAGTACAGGCTCGAGGAGAGCCCCGAGGGTGTGCGCATTTCGTTCGACGATCACCGCCTCTTTCAGATGGTGCGATGGGCCGATCCCCGTGCGGTCCACATCTGTCCGCCCGACCGCTATGAAGGTGTCTACGATGTCACCCGTTGGCCGAGCTGGCGCGCCCAGTGCACGGTGACCGGACCGCGCAAGAGCTACCGTATCGTCTCGATCTACACATCGACAGCGGCTTGAAGCGCGCGCGCACGCGGCGTAGGCAGGGGGGATGGAGTTAAGGAGACGTCGATGATGATGCGTGGTGGGGTCCTACAGGAGGCCGTGTGGCACGAGGCCGGAGCGGGCATTTGGATAAAGCGTGCAGTTCTAATCTTTGTCGGAGTGGCAGCGCTTGTGATTGCCTCCAAGATCCGCGTGCCGATCTGGCCGGTGCCTGCGACGCTGCAAACGCTTGGCGTTCTCTCGATTGGGGCAGCTTACGGTGTGCGGTTGGGTGGGCTGACGCTGCTGGTCTATCTCGGCCTCGGCGCTTTGGGGCTCGATGTCTTTGCAGGCAGTGCGGCGGACAGCGGGCTGCTCTATATGGCCGGGCCGACCGGTGGGTACTTGGTGGGCTTTCTCGCGGCGACGGTCCTGATGGGTGCGCTCGCCCGGCGGGGCTGGGACCGCAGCGTCGGGCTGATGGCGCTGGCGATGCTCCTTGGAACGGCCCTCATCTACGTCTTCGGGCTCGCCTGGATGAGTGTCCTTTTCGCGGCGGACCAGGGCTGGGCGTGGGTGCTTCAGGTGGGCATGGTCAACTTCTTGCTGGCGGACGCCCTCAAGATTGCGATCGCCGCGATGCTGTTCCCGGCGCTCTGGCGGTCGATCGGCTCAGCCCGCCTCTGACGCTCAGTCGAGCGCGGCGAGCATCCGCGCGGCCTCCTCGGAGGGATCGGAGAGGACCGTGCGGTCCTCGCCCGGGTAGAACCGCGCACGCAGGGAGGTTGCCATCGGCCTCGGTGCAAACGGGATGACATGCGGGCCGATCCGCGCGCTCTCCCGGCCCCAGCTTTCAAAAAGTGCAATTTGCGCGGCCTTTGTCGCGCCGTAGGCGCCGTAGAATTTCTCCCCCGCAACCGTGTCGGTGAGGTACACCACGCGCCCGTTCTCCTTAGCCCGGAGAAGGGGAGAGAGCATCAGGATCAGCCGCTGCGCCGCTGTGACATTGATCGCAAGCGCACGCGAAAAATCCTTGGCCGCGATGCTGTCGGCCGGCGCAAGGGGCGCCGACTGGATCGCTGCATGAACCCAGAGATCGAGGCCGCCCCACCGCTCGTGAAGCGCGAGGCACATCCGCTGCAGGCCGGCATCGTCGGTCAGATCGAGCGGGATGAGTGTGGTCGCGCCGCCCGCAGCCTCCGCCGCATTGGCCATCTCTTCGAGGCCGCCCACAGTTCGCGCAAGTGCCGCGACATGGTAGCCCGCACGCGCCAGAGCGACGGAGGCGGCATACCCAAAGCCGCGCGAGGCGCCAGTGACGAGAGCTAAACTCATGGCTGCTCCAGTTGAGGGCGCAGGTCCGATCCGGCCTCTGCGTATATGTCGAGAAGAACGTCGAAGCTGATGCCCCGCTGTTGCGCCGCCCCGATCGGATGGGCGGCGGGATCGACCCAGAGCGCTGGCCGCACCTCCGGGCTGGTCACGCGCATCTTAGCGGCCACGGGGGTCGCGATGTTCCACCCGGGCAGCGCGTTTGCGAGGGCGGCGGCGGCGCCCGAGAACTCGGAATAGTCCTCCGCGTCCCACGCGGTGAGGTAGGCCGTGAAGTCGTCCGGCGCGACCTCTGCCCAGACACCGTAGCCAAAGACCGCTTCGCTCCCGAGGATCGGCAGCGGCAGGGCACAGCGAATGTAGCGAAGGGGCCCAAGCTGGCAGAGATCGGTGCCGAGCTTGTCCTCCCCCTCCTTCAAGACATCGAGCCCGCTCGCCCGCCTGCTCCCGTGTGGCCAGGCGTCGGGATGGTCAAAGCCAATGTCGAACACGCCCCCGAAGACCTCGTGGAGGCGCTGCCACCGGATGTCGTCCTCAAGCCTCATGCGGCGTAGTTGTCTTGCGGCGTGTAGGCGGGCGCCGTGGCCATCCGCGCGAGGATCTCCTCGAGCGTCACAGGTCTGTAGTCCCAGGCGTCGACCCCGACATCGCAGCGCCGGTCGAGCGGTGGCACTTGCCCGTGGACATGGCCGAAAAAATGCAGCGCGCCCCGCCACGCGCCCGGCCATTCCAGCATCGGGTAGTGGCAGAGGACGATCCGCCGTCCCTCGCGCTCAATCTCCTTGATCTGGACAACCTCGTGCCAGCCCTCTTGCACCCGGGTCCGCGTGTGGTCGTGGTTTCCCCAGATGAGCGTCTTTGTTCCATTGAGCTGGGCGAGCGTGCGGGCGATCTCCGCCGGTTTGTTCGACCAGTGAAAATCGCCGAGATGATAAACATGGTCCTGCGGTCCGACGCGGGCATTCCACCGGGCGGTCATGACCCGGTCCATCTCGGCGGCGTCCGCAAAGGGGCGCCCGCGGCAGAGTTTGCCGTGTCCGAAATGCGTGTCGGCGGTGAAGAAAACCTCAGGCATCGCCAGACAGAGGGCCGCGCAAATGCCGGCCCGCAGCGCCGGAGCCTTTGCGGCGCATCGAGGCGATCCGAGGCGCTTTGCCGTCGCCTGGCGGAGGCGGGGCCAAGATCATGCCAGTTTCATCCGAAATCCGGCAGTGATCTGGTCCGAGGGGCTGACCGGGTAGTCGCCAGAAAAACACGCGTCGCAGAAATGCGGGTCGGTGTTGTCGCGCCCGTCCTCCTGGCCGCAGGCACGGTAGAGGCCGTCCAGTGACACAAAGCGCAGACTATCGACCTCAAGATGCGCCCGCATCTGATCGGCCGACATTGTGGCGGCGAGCAGTTTGTCCCGATTGGGGGTGTCGACACCGTAAAAGCAGGGCCACTCCGTCGGTGGGCTTGCAATCCGAAAGTGGACCTCGCGCGCGCCCGCGTCGCGGATCATCTCGCGGATCTTGGCCGAGGTTGTGCCCCGCACAACGCTGTCATCCACAAGGACCACGCGTTTGCCCGCAACGAGCGCGCGGTTGATGTTGAGCTTGAGGCGGACGCCCATGTTCCGGATGTGCTCGGTCGGCTCGATAAAGGTCCGACCGACATACTGGTTGCGCACAATCCCCATGGCATAGGGAATGCCGCTCTCCTGGGCAAAGCCGATGGCGGCCGGTGTTCCCGAATCCGGGACCGGGCAGACGAGGTCGGCCTCGACCGGCGCCTCTCGCGCCAGCTCCACCCCGATCCGCCGGCGCGTCTCGTAGACTGAGCGGCCGGCGATGACGCTGTCGGGTCTCGAGAAATAGACATGCTCGAAGATGCAAAAGCGCGGCTTGACCGGCTCGAAGGGACGGAAGCTCTCGATCCCGTCCGCGGTGATGATCACCATCTCGCCGGGGTCGATCTCCCGGACAAACTCTGCCCCGATGATGTCGAGGGCGCAGGTCTCAGAGGCAAGGCAGTGGCCCTCACCGATCCGACCGAGCATCAGTGGGCGCACGCCGCGGGGATCGCGCACGCCGATGAGCTTTGAGCGCGTCATGGCCACCAGAGAGAACGCGCCTTCCACCCGGCGGAGGGCGTCCTTCATGCGATCCGGGATCGTGCGCTGGATCGAGCGTGCCATAAGGTGAATGATGCACTCGGTGTCGGAGGAGGACTGGAAGATCGAGCCCCGCTCGATCAGCTCCGCCTTCAGTGCATCGGCATTGGTGATGTTGCCGTTGTGCGCGATCGCACAGCCCCCCATCGCGAACTCCGCAAAGAGCGGTTGGACATCGCGGATCGCCGTCTGTCCTTTGGAGCCGGCGGTCGAGTAGCGGACGTGCCCGATCGAGAGCGTCCCGGGCAGCGTTTCCATCAGCGAGGCGGATGTGAAGTTGTCCCGGACATAGCCGAAACGTCGCGCCGACTGAAAACCGGCGGCGGGATCGTAGGTGACGATGCCGCCCGCCTCTTGCCCACGGTGCTGAAGTGCGTGAAGGCCGAGGGCCACGAAGTTCGCCGCCTCCGCCACGGCGGTGATGCCGAAGATCCCACATTCCTCACGCGGTTTGTCGTCGTCGAGGACGGCCCAGGGATCGATCATTACATTCCGCTCCTGCCTGCCCGGGCGTCTCTCTCAGGGCGACGCCACTGTCATACCGTCGTCATGGTCAGTGTTATGTAGGGCCCCGGCTTTGGAATGGCGAAAGGGGTCTTTATTGGCTGGTCGTTGTCTCCGGTGTGATCTCGATTGGCGTGGTGTCGGGCGGCGGCGCACACTCGCCGGTCAGCTGTGCGTAGGTGTCCTGGAACCAGCCCTGGGCGTCTGCCGGCAGCCGCTCCGCGAGGTTGATCTGCCCTTGCGCCATGATCTCACGCGTTTTGCTGTCTTCGATGATGGCAATGCCCTCGCCCGAGGCCAGGAACTGGTCGTAGACGATCAGTGCAAGCACAATCAGGAGCGCGCCGCGCGCCAGCCCGAACAGAAAGCCGAGCCCCTGATCCAGCGGCCCGAGCGCCGAGTTCTGGATCGCCCCCGAAATCAGCGGCGTGAAGATCGACACGATCAGAAGCGCGCCCACGAAGACAAGACCGAAGGCTGCGATGGTCGCAAACTCACAGGACGAGCCGATGATCTCGCCCAAGTAAGGGATCTCGTAGACGAGCGGTGCCACTTGCGGCGCGAACATAAAACCGAGAACACCAGCGACCACCCAACCGAGGATCGACAAAATCTCTCGGACAAAGCCCCGTGAGTACGCAAGCAGCGCAGAGACGACCAACACGAAGAGTGCGCCGCCATCAATGACCGTAAAACCTTCCATCGGCCGAAGTCTCCTGGATCCGAGTCAGCGCCCTCTTGCACCAAAAAAATCCTGAATAAAACCTGACACGTCCTCAAATGCATGGATCTGAAGCTGGGTGTCGCTCGGCGTCTTCACTGCCTGCGGCAGAATTGCCTCTCGAAAGCCGAGTTTCGTTGCCTCCCGGAGGCGCGCTTCGGCTTGCGCGACGGGTCGAAGGGCGCCCGAGAGGCTGAGCTCGCCGAAGATGACGCCGGCCCGGGGCAAGGCAAGGCCGGTCTCAGCAGAGACAAGCGCCGCGGCGACCGCGAGATCCGCCGCCGGTTCCCCAATCCGAAGCCCGCCCGCGACATTGAGATACACATCATGGCCCGAAAGCCGGATCCCGGCCCGGGCCTCGAGGACGGCGAGGACCGTGGCAAGTCGCCCGTTGTCCCAGCCCACCACGGCCCGCCGCGGCGTGCCCGGTGGGGCCGGCGTGACTAGGGCCTGGATCTCGACAAGGAGTGGGCGGGTCCCTTCGAGGCCCGCAAAGACGACTGCACCGGGCACTGCTGCCGTCCCTTCGGATAGGAAGAGGGCGGAGGGGTTGGCAACCTCTGCCAAACCCCGCCCGGTCATCTCGAAGACGCCGATCTCGCCCGCCGGGCCGAACCGGTTTTTGACGGCACGCAGAAGGCGGAACTGGTGACCCCGCTCCCCTTCGAAATAGAGCACTGTGTCGACCATGTGCTCGACGACGCGGGGGCCTGCGATCTGACCCTCCTTGGTCACGTGACCGACGAGGATCACGGCCGTGCCGCGGCGCTTTGCGTGTTCGACGAGTTCCTGTGCGCAGGCCCGCACTTGGGCGACGGACCCGGGTGCGCTCTCCACGCGGTCGGACCAGAGCGTCTGGATCGAATCGATCACGGCGAGCGCTGGACGCTCCTCCGTCAGTGTGGCGAGGATGTCGCGGAGGTTTGTGCAGGCGGTGACGCCGAGCGGCGGGGCGCCAAGCCCGAGGCGCTGACCGCGGAGCTGGATCTGAGCGACCGCCTCCTCTCCGGTGATGTAGAGGGTCGGCACTCCAGCGGCTGCAAACGTGGCCGCGGCCTGGAGGAGAAGCGTCGACTTCCCGATCCCGGGATCACCGCCGAGAAGCGTCGCCGACGCCGCCACCAGACCCCCGCCGAGAACGCGATCGAGTTCGGCAAGACCCGACGGCGTGCGGGTGGGCGGTGGTTCGGATGCGGCGAGGGAGGCAATCTGTGTGGCGCGCCCACCGCCTTTTCGCGGTGCCGGCGCCTCCTCGACGATTGTGTTCCAAGCGCCGCAGCTTTCGCACCGGCCGGACCATTTGGGGGTCACGGCGCCGCAGTCCTGGCAGACAAACCGTGTCTCGCGTCGCGCCACCTCAGCGCCGCCCGAGGCGTTGCCGTGTGGCAAAGGCGATGGCGATGGAGGCCAGCACGCAGGCGGTGAACACGTAGAGACCCCAGGCGGGGCTGACCCGGCCAATGCCGATGCCCTGCGAAATCATGATGTAGATCGCAATCAGAAACACGTCAGCCATCGCAAGCTTTGCAAGCGCGTCGACAACGGGGAGCGCACGGGGTTTGAGCATGTTGAACTGAACCGCGGCGAGGCCCAGCGTTTTGAGGATCGGCGCGATCATCGCGAAGAACGCGACGAGGAGGGCCAGCGCGCGGTCGCTCTCCCAGAGGATCTGGACGCCTGAGATCACGCTCATCTCCTTGCCGCCGAACCAGGGCAGGAGACCGGATGTCGCGAGCGGCAGAAACCAGGACACCGGGAAGGCCACGAGAAGGACCAGATTGGCAATCTTGAGCGCAAGCACGGTGTCCTCCGCCTGTGAGGCCGGCTGCAGGGTAGCCCGCCCCCGCGGTCGCCGGACACCGCCGAATGCGGGTCCGGCTTCGTTCTGGCGGATGCGGGGGCTCGGGGCAAGCGGTGGGGCGCCCTCGGGGGGCATCGAGCCCCCGCTCGGCCGCCGGACGCCGCGGTGCGCGGGTCCGGGACCCACCCGTCACAGGTCGCGCAAGCAGAGATTGCCAGGTGTCGTGTGTTCCGTCACGTGCGCGGCCGGCCGGAGCTTTGGGCGCATCAAGGACGCGCCGCATGGTCAAGGGGGGCAGGCCGGTTGGGAGGACGACACCTTGGGAGCGGCGGTCGCGGAGGGGTCACGTCGGCTCTGTGCCGTGAGAGCACTGGCGGGAATAGGCAGATGGAGTGACGCTCCGCGCTCCCTCCGTGGCGCGGGGGGGCGCAGGGCACGTCGTTCTTAGACACGTCGCTCGCACCCCGAGCTTCGCGTTGCGCGGAGCAAAGTGTCCGATGAAGACCGGGAGTGGGCGCATCTCCTAAGGTTGGTGCCAGGCGGGGCGAGAGAGGGGCTGTCGATGCAAGCGGCGTTTTCCGCCCACGTGAAGACGGGCTGGGCTCCGCCCGTCAGCGGACGGCTTCGATGGGACCCTCCGCCCGGCCCGCAATGAACTGATCGAGATA
>JBCCWM010000102.1:0-12393 GCA_039193505.1 Pseudomonadota bacterium
CTTCCGCCCCTCACAGCGCTCCGGGCCTTCGAGGCCGCCGCCCGGCACTTGAGCTTCCAGGAGGCAGCGCGGGAGCTCAACGTGACGCCCGCGGCGCTCAGCTACCAGATCAAGAACCTCGAATCGCATCTTGGCCAGCCGCTCTTTCACCGCATGAACCGGGCCGTGTCGCTGACCGAGGTCGGCCGCGCGCTCCTGCCGCATGTCGGCGAGGGGTTCGATGCCATCCGTCGCGGCTGGCGGACGGTCCAGCGGATGAGCGCGGGCCAGGCGCTGGTCGTCACCGCGGGGCCGGCCTTCACAGCCAAGTGGCTGGCCCCCCGGCTTTACAATTTCGCCGCGCAGCATCCGGATATCGAGCTCAGGTTTGCCGCGGGGCTGAAGGTGATGGATTTCGACATCGACGAGGTCGATGTCGCCATCCGCTACGGACTTGGCCGCGATGACGGCCACTACTCCGAGATTGTCTATGCCGGCTGGGTCAGCCCCATGATGCGCGCCGATCTCGCAGCGCGGATCGGGCGGCCGCAGGATCTCCTCTCTGAGACGCTGATCCACGATGACAGCCTCATGTTCCTGCCGCGACCGCCGACTTGGGAGGAGTGGTTCGGGGCGGCCGGGGTCGATGTGGAGGCGCCGCTCCGCGGGCCGCGCTTCAGCCAGGCCGACCACGCGCTCGATCTCGCGCTCGAGGGGGCAGGGGTCGTCCTCGGGCGGAGTTCGATTGCGCTGAACCTGCTGCGCCAGGGCACGCTCGTCGCGCCGTTTAAGCTGGCGCTGACAACCGACGCCACGTTCCGCCTCGTCTGCCCCAAGGGCCAGGAAGAGCGACCGGCCATCGCCGCGTTCCGCGCCTGGATCCGGGATGAGGTGGCGCTGGACCGACCGCTTGAGGAAGGGCTCGACTTCGTCCACTTGGCGTGAGACGGGAAGGCATGAAGATTGGCGTTCTCAAGGCCGGCCCGATGGTGCCGGCGCTCGTGCCGCGGCACGGGAATTACATCGATATGTTCACGCGCCTTTTGGGCGGGCCGGGTGTGACGCTCTTCGAGGTGGATGTCGATGGCGGCGCGCCACTGCCGGAGGTTGGCGCGGCCAACGCGTGGCTGGTGACCGGCTCGCGCTACGGGGTTTATGACGATTTGCCCTGGATTGCGCCGCTGAAGACGTTTCTGCGCACCGCGTTCGAGGCGCGCGTTCCGCTCATCGGGGTCTGTTTCGGGCACCAGTTGATAGCGGAGGCACTTGGCGGGCGCGCGGAGAAGTTCAGCGGCGGGTGGAGCCTCGGCGCAACGGCGTATTCGAGCGTCAGGGACCTGCCGGAGTGGGCTGCGACCATTGCGGGGGAGTGGACGGCCCTGGCCGTTCACCAGGATCAGGTGACCCAGCTGCCGCCCGACACGCGCGTCCTCGCAACCGAGCCCCAATGCGCGGCCGCTGCCCTCCTCTACGGTCCTGAGGATGCGCCTCGTGCGCTCACAGTACAGCCCCACCCTGAGTTTTCGGCGGAGCTTGTGGCTGATCTGATTGAGGCACGGCTCGCAGACGTCGTGCCTGCGGACCGTGTGGCCGCGGCCCGGGACACTTTGGCCCGGCCGCTCTCCAATGCGGCCTGGGCGAGGGTGATGCTCGGTTTTCTCGACGCGGCCGTCAGACGGCCATCGACAGCCGCTTGATCTCGTCCTTCAACAGGAGCTTCCGGCGCTTGAGGTCGGTGATGCCGACGTGATCTGCAGCGGGGCTCCGCTCCTCCTCCTCAATTCGTTGGGCGAGGACCTGATGTTTCTTCTGCAGCTCCGCAAGATGCGCGCTCAGTGACATGTCAACCTCCTCTGTGTGTCAACCCATGCGGTCAGTGCATCACAAAATGCTGCCACTGTCACGTAAACTGAAACTTAACGCGGACGCGCGCCGCTCCCGCCTAGAATACAAGTGGTTTCCCGCCTCTGAGGATGGCCTCCGCAGCGGCGCTGTAGGCATCGTCCGGGGCGCCATGGTGGGCGCCCGCGTGAATCACCAGCGCCGGGTGCAGGGTCAGCGGCCCGCGCCCGCCCTTCCGCGCCTTGAGGATCATCCGCTCGGCCGGTCGATCGCTTCGGGCCTGGAGCGGTTTGATTGCGACGCTGCCCGCCCGACCGTCGAGCTGCGCCAGGATCTCACCCATCCGCTCGGTTCGTTGGATAACGGTGAGCCAGCCTCCGGGGCGAAGGCGGCGCAGTCCAGCGTCGAGAAAGACCGCGAGGGGGGCGCCGGCGCGGTGCGCGATGTCGCGACCGGCATCCTCGGCCGCGCAGGCGGCGCCCGACTGAAAGAACGGTGGGTTTGCGATCACGTGGTCGGCCGTGAGCTCCCTGAAGTCGGCCGGCGGCGTCCTGAGATCGCCGGTCAGCACCGTCAGATGGAGGTTGTTGGCTGCCGCGTTCTGGCGCGCGAGGCTTGCGTATCGCTCCTGCAGCTCGATGCCCACGGCGCGCGATCCCGACACGCGGGCAAGAACCGAAAGGGCCGCGACACCCACCCCACATCCGAGATCGACAACACTCTCTCCCGCCTCGACGGGCGCTGCGGCGGCAAGAAACACCGGGTCAGTGGCGGCGCGGTAGCCGGTTTTAGGCTGGCGGATCCGAAGCCGCCCGCCGAGAAACAGATCCTCTGAGACCGCGCCGGTCAGGCGGTTGCCTCGACGTCGTTGTCCCGCAGAATGGCCCGGGCGCGGAACGCATCCTCGCGCCGCACCAGAACCCGCTGCGGCAAGATGCCGATGGAGCCCTCAAGGACGCTCATATGGACGTCCATCACAAAGCATTCTATACCCGCGCCGCGCAGGAGCGCTGACGCGAAGGCCACGATGGTTGGATCGTTCGTTCGAAGGATTTCCTGCACACATCGGATCCTAACGGTCCCGTCGGAGGAGGTCGAGACGGCATGAACAAGCCAGAGACACCAGGCCCCTTTGAGCAGCTGCAAAGCCTCCTCGCCGACGATCTGGCCGCAGTGAACATCCTGATCGCCGAGCGGATGGCCTCCGAGCATGCGCCGCGCATCCCGGAGGTGACCGCCCATCTGGTGGGGGCTGGCGGCAAGCGGCTGCGCCCGCTCCTCACTCTGGCTGCGGCGCGCCTGTTTGACTATGGCGGCGATCACCATGTTCGTCTCGCGGCAACGGTGGAGTTCATCCACACGGCAACGCTCCTCCATGACGACGTGGTGGACGAGAGCAAGCAGCGCAGGGGACGGCCAACTGCGAACCTTCTTTGGGACAACATGTCCTCGGTCCTTGTGGGCGATTACCTCTTTGCGCGCGCGTTTCAGCTCATGGTGGAGACGGGGCAGATCCGGGTCCTGGACATTCTGTCAAACGCAGCCGCCGTCATCGCCGAGGGGGAGGTGCTGCAGCTCTCCGCGGCGCAGAACACAGCGACCGACGAGGCGGTCTATGAGCGTGTGATCCGCGGCAAGACCGCCGCACTTTTTGCCGCCGCGACCGAGGTCGGCGGTGTGATTTCCGGCGCCGCGGAGGAGGATGCGCGCGCGCTCAGGGAGTATGGCGATGCGCTCGGCATGGCGTTTCAGATCATCGACGATCTTCTCGATTACGGGGGCGTGACGGCCACGATCGGGAAGAACACCGGCGATGACTTTCGGGAGCGGAAGATGTCCCTCCCGGTGATCCGCGCGATTGCTGCCGCAAGCGCTGAGGAGCGCGCGTTCTGGGTGCGCGTGATCGAGAAGGGCGACCAGCGGAGTGGTGATTTCGAGCATGCGCTGACGTTGATGGCCCGCCACGAGGTCCTCCCCTCGGTGGCAGAAGAGGCTCGGCTTTGGCGAGACCGGGCGCGCCAGGCCCTCGCGCCTCTCCCAGATCATCCGCTGAGGACGGTGCTGCGGGAGCTGGCGGAGTTCGTGGTCTCCCGCGCGGCCTGAGGGCGCTGAGGGGAGCTCCCCGCACCCCCTCTCGGCCTGGTGGCGACACATGTGGGCCAGCGACCTAGCCGGCAAGCTCAGCGGAGGAAATCTGCGAACCGGCGATGGTCCGCGCCTCGCGCTCTCTGCGCTGAAGGCTGTGCGCGCGCTTGCTAGCCGGTGGAGACAGCACTGGGCGTGTTTTGGGGGGGCATTGCCCCTTGGGTGACCGGAGCGCCGAGAAGAGGCGCGGCCGCCACCCACCAGGTGGGTGCCGCGCTGCGAAGCGCCTCTGCTGCAGCAAGGGCATCGCGTGCCTCGGCAAACAGGCCGAACACGGTCCCGCCTGAGCCGGACATGCGTGCCAGCATGCAGCCAGGCTGGGTGGAGAGGGCCTGTTCAACCGTGCCAATCACGGGGAGGAGCGCTTTTGCCGGCGCCGCCAGATCGTTGCGGGTCTGCCTCAGCCAGTCGGCGAGTGCCGCGACGTCCGGTATGGCGGGCGGCAGGGGCGGCGGGGGCGGGCCATGGCGCCTGAGGCCCGCAAAGACCGCGCCGGTCGAGACTGCCGGGCCAGCATTGGCGAGGACGAGAAGGGCGGGCGGCAGCGGCGGAACGGGGGTCAGCACCTCGCCGATCCCGCTCATTCGTGCAGGCCGCCCGGCAAGACAGACGGGCACATCCGCGCCGAGCGTCAGAACTGCGCGCTCACTCGGCAGCGGTCGCCCGGCGTCGTGGAGGGCGCGGAGAACGGCGGCCGCGTCCGCCGAGCCGCCGCCGATCCCGGAGGCGACAGGGAGGTTCTTTGTCAGAAGGACGCTGCCGCCCCCCATCAGCTCAGCGGCCTTCGTTGCAAGGTTGTCCGCCCCGTTCGAGAGGCCGTCCGAGAACGGGCCGCGGACGGCAAGCGAAGTTGTGCGCGCCGGCTCCGCCTCGATCAGATCGCCGACGCCTACAAAGACCACGAGGCTGTCGAGCATATGGTAGCCATCGGGCCGGCGACCGGTGATGTGCAGGCAGAGGTTGACTTTGGCGGGTGCGAGCGCGGCCCTCACTGCGCGTCGCTGGCGGTGGGTGGGACGACGGCGCTGGCCTCGTCCTCCTCCTCCAGAACGACGTCGAGCCCGACCTCGAGCTTGCGGCGGATCCGGACGGCGTCGTCGTCCTCGGGCTCGAAGGAGAGGGCGCGGCGCCACTGGAACTCAGCCTCGAGTTTGCGACCGACCTTCCAGAGCACATCCCCCAAGTGGTCGTTTATGATCGGATCGACCGGCGTCAGCTCGACCGCGCGCTCCATGTGCGGGACGGCCTCCTCGAACCGGCCGAGGCGATAGAGCACCCAGCCGAGACTGTCGGTGATGTAGCCATCTTCGGGCCGCTGGGCGACGGCCTCCTCGATCATGGCGAGGGCTTCGTCGAGGTTGCGGCGAAGCTCCACCAATGAGTATCCGAGGTAGTTGAGGACATGCGGCTGCGAGGGCTCGAGCTCCAACGCCCGCCGGAAATCGGCCTCCGCCAAATCCCATTGGTCCGAACGCTCGCGCACAATGCCCCGGTGAAAGTAGAGGAGCCAGTGCGACGGACGCTCGACATCGATCAGATCGAACGCGCGCGTGTAGGCCTCCTCGGCATCGAGAAACTCCTCCTGGTTGCGGTAGGCGTCGCCGAGGGCGGTCAGCACGGTCAACTCATCCGGGATCTCTCGAGACAGCGAGGCCAGGACCTCGATCGCACGCTCGGGCGCTCCCATCCGCTGCAGTGCTTCGGCGCGCCCGATCTCGGCCGAAATGTACCAGCCGCTTGTCGGCGCGATCTTTGCGAATTCTTCGATGGCAAGATCGTACTGACCCTGGCTCTGCAGCACTTCGGCGACGAGGACCCGCCCCTCTTCGTAATCCGGCCAGATCAGGGTCGAGAGACGGGCGTAGATGAGAGACAAACGCTCTGACTGATCGCGGAAGAGGGCGGAACTGATCAGACTGAAGGCCGTGGCAGCCCCCTCGGCCGGGGAGGCGATCACATCGAAAGCCACCGCCTCGCCCTGCGCCAGCCGATCGCGCGCCGCCTCCAGTTCGGGATCCGAGAACCCGTCGGAGAGCGCCCGCTCCGCCACTTCAAGGGCGCGATCGATCCTGGCCGACTGCGAGAGGCTTGAGACATGAGTCAGCACAGCAGACCGGTTGACATGCGGGATCGCGCCGGTCTCCGCCTCGAACACATCCGCTGCGGCGGCGTAGTCGCCGACAAGCGCCAGGGCGAGCGCCTTGTGCGCGCGGGCGTAGCTCAGGAGCGTGTCGTTCTGATCCAGGGCATCGAAGGCCGTCACAGCCGCATCGTAGTTGCCGCGCCCGACCTCAGCCCAGGCCGCCACAAGGCCCTGCATCAGAGGATTGAACCGAAAGTCGTCATTCTCGGCGATTTCAGCCGCTTTCTCGAAGTCGCCGCTGCGGAGCGAAAGCGCGAGCGCCGTCAGGGCGGCGATCTGGCTCTGCGGTGCGATGCTCGCAAGACCAGCGGCCACCCGCTCGGCCTCGTTGAACTGCCCGGCTGCGATCATCGCGATCAGGGCGTTGCGCAGCAGCGTTCGGTTCTCGGGATCGCGGGCGAGGGCGCGGACGTAATAGGTCACCGCCTCTTCGTAGTCGTTGTTGATGTTCGCGCTTGTCGCGGCGAGATAGGCGCCGGCGAAGCCCTGCGCGCTTCCGGCTGTCGGCATGAGGGCTATGGCGGCCGCGAGCAGGCCGGCGATTGCACGCGTCCGTGATGTCATATCGTCCTCCGAATCAAAGCTCTCGACCGACGCTAGTCGAGCGTCGGCCAAGGTTCAAACCGGCGCCGGTTCCAGCGGCGCTCCGTCACATATTGGGGTAGTTCGGGCCGTCGCCACCCTGCGGCGTCACCCAAGTGATGTTCTGCGACGGGTCTTTGATGTCGCATGTTTTGCAGTGCACACAGTTTTGTGCGTTGATTTGAAAGCGTGGCGCCTGCCCGTCCTCCCGCACGACCTCGTAGACGCCGGCGGGGCAGTAGCGCTCGGATGGCTCCGCATAGGTCGGCAGATTGACGCTGATCGGGACCTCGGGATCGCCGAGCGTCAGATGCGCAGGCTGGTTCTCGGCGTGGTTCGTGCCCGAATAGGAGACATTTGTCAGGCGGTCGAAGCTCAGCACGCCATCGGGGCGCGGGTAGTCGATCGGCTTGAACTTGGCGGCTTTGCCGGTCGCCGCGGCGTCGGTTTTGCCGTGGGCCAACGAGCCGAGAAGCGGCTTGCCGAAGAGCGTCGCCCACCACATGTCCGCGCCACCGAGGCCGAGAGAGGCGAGGAGGCCGCTCCGCGACCAGAGCGGTTTGACATTCTGAACCGGCCGCAAATCCTCGGCCACGGGCCCTTTGCGGACGCGCTTTTCATAGGCGGTGAGCCTGTCGCCGGCGCGCCCTGCCTTGATCGCGTCGGCCGCCGCCTCGGCCGCTGCAATGCCCGAGAGCATGGCGTTGTGGTTGCCCTTGATCCGAGGCACGTTGACCATTCCGGCCGAGCAGCCGAGCAGGGCGCCGCCAGGAAAGGCGAGCTGCGGCAGCGACTGCCAGCCGCCTTCACTGATCGCGCGCGCGCCGTAAGCGACCCGTTTTGCCCCTTTCAGAAGATCTGCGATCAGCGGGTGATGCTTGAACCGCTGAAACTCCATATACGGATAAAGATAGGGGTTTTCGTAGTTGAGATGCACGACAAAGCCGAGGAAAATCTGATTGTTGTCAGCATGGTAGAGGAACGATCCGCCACCGGCATTGGTGCCGAGAGGCCAGCCCATACTGTGCATCACCAGGCCCGGGCGGTGTTTTTCGGGATCGATGTCCCAGATTTCCTTCATGCCGAGGCCGTATTTCTGCGGTTGGCTGTCGGCATCGAGCCCGAAGGTCGCGATCGCCTGTTTTGCGAGCGAACCGCGCACGCCCTCGGCCAAGAACACGTACTTGCCGCGGAGCTCGAGACCCGGCTCGTAGCTGCCGCCTTTTGAGCCGTCTTTCTCGATCCCGAACTCGCCCGCCACAACACCGGCGAGCCGGTCGCCGTCCATCACCAATTCGGACGCGGCCATGCCGGGGAAGATCTCAACCTCCATCTCCTCGGCCACCTCGGCGAGCCAGCGGCACACATTGCCCATTGAGACGACATAGCAGCCGTGGTTTGACATCAGGGGGGGCATCACGATGTTTGGGATCCGAAGAGCACCGGCCTCGCCGAATACATAGAACCGGTCCGCGCTCACGGGGACAGTGACCGGGGCGCCGCGTGTCTTCCAGTCGGGGATCAGCTTGTTCAGCCCCTTCGGATCGAGGACCGCGCCCGAGAGGATGTGCGCCCCGACCTCCGAGCCTTTTTCGAGGACGACAACCGAGAGGTCGGGGTCAATTTGCTTCAGTCTGATCGCGGCGCTCAGCCCAGCCGGACCGGCCCCGACAATAACAACATCGTATTCGACACTTTCGCGCGGCGTCTCGGTCATGATATCCTCCGTTTGAAGGCGAGGTAGCGGGCGCATACCGGGTGGTCAAACAAGACTCGGTAAAGCGATCAACATGACGTAACGCCATTGGCTTGAACTCGCCCCCAGCGATCATTATCGTCGTTCAAATTCTACACCAGAAGGCGCGGGACCTTGGATAAAATACCGCTGACCAAATTAGGCTATGCAAAGCTCGACGCTGAGCTGAAGCACTTAAAATCAGTTGAACGCCCGGCCGTAATCAAGGCAATTGCTGAGGCGCGAGAGCACGGCGACTTGTCCGAGAACGCAGAGTACCATGCCGCCCGCGAAGAGCAGAGCCACATTGAGGGGCGCATCAAAGAGCTCGAGGGGATCATCGGGCTGGCCGACGTGATCGACGTGACGCGGATGTCGGGTGCGATCAAGTTCGGCGCAACTGTCAAGGTGGTCGATTGCGACACCGACGAAGAGAAGACATATCAGCTCGTTGGCGAGGCGGAGGCGGATATCGACGCGGGCCTCCTCAACATCAAGTCCCCACTCGCCCGTGCGTTGATCGGCAAGGAGGAGGGGGACGTGGCTGAGGTCAAGACCCCGGGCGGTGTCCGGGATTTTGAGGTTCTGAGCATCTCCTATATTTGACCCTGAGGCGGGGCGGCGACCGGGGGAGAGATGCGCACCAGTGCTGGAGCGGATCAGTCGAAGCGCCCGGCTCTGGCGGCCGCGCTCGTCTTCTGTGTGGCGGCAGCGCTCCTTGGGGCGCTTCTCGGGCTCTGGGCCGTGGCGGCGCTTTTGGTCGGGACAACGGCAACGCTTGGACTTCTCGTCAGCCGGCTCTTGGTGGAGCGGGGTCAGGACCGGGCCCGGTTGGTCGATCTTGAAGCACAGGCCGCGACCGTGGCAAAGCGCGCGGCGGAGGCCAGCGCCCTCGGCGCCCGTCTCTCGGCGCTTGAAGCGCAGGCGGTCTTGCCCGAGCCAGCGGAGCCGCCGGTCCTGGAGGTTGAGACGGAACCTGAGTTGCCGATGCTCGCCCTGGACGAACCGGTGGAGCTCAGCAACACGCAAGTCGTCCGCGCGCTCAACTTTCCGGCGGATGCCGGAGATGCGGCGGGATTTGACATCCTGCGCCGCGCCCTTGCCCGGCCCGATCTTGCCCAGCTTCTTCAGGCGGCCGAGGATTGCCTCAATTTTCTCGCGGAGGAAGGGCTCTATGCGGACGACCTCCTGGTCGCGCAGGCCTCGGCAAGCGACTGGCGCACGTTCGCCAAAGGCGGCGCGGCGCGGGCGGCGCTGATGCCCATTCAAGGGATCCACGACACTGGCGCGACCACGGCTGTGCACGCGCGGATGCGCACTGATGCTGTTTTCCGGGATGCCGCGCTCGTCTTTCAGCGCCGATTTGACAGCTTCCTCTCGCGCTTCGCGCCGATGGCGGAGGATCGCGAGGTGCTGGATCTCATGGACACACGCTCGGGCCGCGCCTTCATCCTCTTTGCGCAGGTGAGCGGCACACTCTCATGACGGGGCTGCGGCCGGCGCCCTGCCCGTGCCGAGGCCGTCCAGCATCCCGCCGTCCCAGCGGACCCTGAGCCAAAGTGTGAGCGCCAGCGCAAGGGCTGCCGTTCCGGCGCCGAGGGCATAGGTCGCTCCGCCGACAAGCGGGTAGAGCGCGGCGCTGAGCGCCATCACACCCGCCTGCATGAGCCCCCAGCCGAGGCCCGCGAAGGCGCCTTGCGCGGTGCCGGAAAACCGTTCCGGCACGGCGAGGGTGAGAAAAGCGATGGCGCCGAGGTAGCTTGCCCCAAAGGTCAGCGCGTGGCTCGCCTGCACGAGCCAGAGCATTGGGCCGAGCGGATCGAACATCATCACCGACCATCTGACGACTGCAGCGGCCGCGCCGAGCGCCATGGTCCCGACCGCGCCGAGGCGGGCCACGACCAGCGCGCCGAGCGTCATCATCAGAACGATCTCCACCGCGACGCCCCAGGCCCACAGCATGCCGATCTGAGGTTCCGGCACGCCGAGCGCGCGCCAATGAACGGACCCGTAGGTGTAGTAGACCGCATGGCTTGCCTGGGTGAGCGACGCGGCCAGCGTGAAGAGCGCAAAGGTCGGATCGCTGAGGAGATGGCCCACATCGCGGAGCCTCGGCGGCGTGCTCCGCGGCCCGCCGCCCCCCGGGTGCCCCTCGGCCAGGAGGGCCGTCAGGAGGAGAAACCCGACCAGGTACCAGAGCACCGCATCGGCGCTGAGCATGACGATCAGAACGCCGAGCAGCATTGAGGAGGCGAGAAACCCGGCCGACCCCATCGCCCGCGCGTGCGCATAATTGAAGCCATGCCGCGTGGCGGCCGCGGCGCCAAGCGCCTCGCCCAAGGGCGCCATCGCCGCAAGCGCGCCGCCTGCCGCGAGCGTCAGGGGCAATAGGAGCGCGCGGCTCCCGACAAGGGCGTGGAGTGCGAAGAAAAGCGCTGCAAGCGCGGCTGCGCCGGCCATGACTTTGCGGCGGCTGTCGAAGACATCGGCCAGCACCGGCACTGTGAACCCCGTGGCGACCCGCGCTGCCATGCCGAGGCTGGTGTAGAGCCCGATCTCGCCCGGGGTCAGCCCCCACTCCTCAAGCCAGATCGGCCAGAACGGGAGGAAGGCTCCCATCGCTGCGAACATGGCCGCGTAGGTCACGGAGGTCCGGATGAGGGCACCGCGCCGGGTGGTCTCTGTCATGCGCCGTCTCTTGTTTTCTGCTCAGCGCTTTCATGCAGGCTTCGGGTGCGGCGGACCACCCCAAAGTGGTCAAAGGCCAAGGGAGGCAAAGCTGATATAGCGGACCGGATCGCCGGGGCGCACGCTCTGCGCGGGTTCGAGCAGCTCGACAAAGCCGTCGGCCCAGGAGAGCCCCGAGACCCGGCCCGACCCCTCGGAGGCAAAGACCTCCGCGCGCCCCCCAACGAGGCGGGCGCGCAAAAGCTCGCGCCGCCCGGCCTTTTTGGTCTTCTCGAACGCGGCGGGGACGTCGACGGCAGCGGGCTCGGGCCAGGTCGCGCCGGCGAGGACGGCGAGCGCGGGGCGGGCGAAGAGGGCCGCGCAAGTGAAGGCCGCCACAGGGTTTCCCGGAAGGCCGAAGACCGGCGTGCCCCGCCAAAGGCCGAGGGCGAGCGGTCGTCCGGGTTTCATCGCGATCCGCCAGATGCCGAGCGTGCCGGCCGTGCGAAGGGCGGCCGAGATGTGGTCCTCGTCCCCCGCCGAGGCCCCGCCCGTCGTGACAATGGCGTGGGCTGTCTCGCGCCCTCTGTCGAGGGCAGCTTCGACGGCGGCGGCCTGATCGGGGGCTTGACCGAGGTCGACCACCTCCGCCCCCCAGGCCGCGAGTGCTGCGGCGAGCATCGGCCGGTTGGCATCCGGGATCTCGCTGCCCGCCGCCGTTTGACCGTCGGGCGCCAGTTCGTCCCCAGTCGAGAGCAGCGCGACGCGGAGCGGTCGGTGCACGGCAACCTCCCGAAGCCCGGCGGCCGCCAAGAGCGCAAGGTCCGGCGCCCGGAGCCGATGCCCGGCCTGAAGGAGCGCCTGCCCCGCAGTGAGATCCTCGCCCGCGTCGCGTGCATTCGCGCCCCGCCGCCAGCCTGCCGGGACGTCGAGCCGGCCGTCGACGATCTGCACATCCTCCTGCAGGACGACGGTGTCGACCCCGAGAGGCAGGGGCGCGCCCGTCAGGATGCGAACAGCGTGGCCTCCGGGAACCGGTCCGTCGAACGGGTATCCCGCGGCCGCGCGCCCCTCAAGGAGTGGGAGGGAGAGCGCGCCGCCCCGCTCTCCAGGCGCTGCAAAGGCGTACCCGTCGACCGCCGCATTTGCGGTCGGTGGGTGCGCCCGGCGCGCCCGGGTCGGCGCCGCCAGGGCCCGTCCAGCGGCATCCCAAAGCGGCACCACTTCGACCTCGGTCACGGCCACCAGTCCAGCGCGGAGATGGGCCAACGCGCTCTCCACAGGCGTCCACGTGCCGCCA
>JBCCWM010000103.1:0-12387 GCA_039193505.1 Pseudomonadota bacterium
GCGGCCTTGGTCACTTTCTCGGTGATCTCGGCTTTCGGGTGGCCGGTCATCTTGAGGCCAAAGCCCATGTTCTCGGCTACGGTCATGTGGGGGTAGAGGGCGTAGCTCTGAAACACCATTGCGACGCCGCGCTCCGATGGCTCACGGTGGGTGACATCCTCGCTGTCGATGGCGATGGTGCCATCGGATGTCTGCTCTAGCCCTGCGATCATCCTCAGAAGCGTCGACTTGCCGCAGCCGGAGGGGCCGACGAAGACCGCGAACTCCCCCTCTTCTATGGCGAGGTCGACGCCGTGGATCACCTGGGTTTCTCCGTAGCGTTTGATCACACTGTCGAGCGTCACGCCCATGGCAAGCTCCTTCAGGGGTCTGGATGCGCCCAAGGGTGGAGCGCTGCTGAGATGTCTGTTGTCGCGGTCATGAGGTCGGGGCCGAGCGCTGCGAGATCCTCGAGCCGGTCCCTTAAGGTCGAGGATGTGACTGAGAGCGCGCCGAGGGGCTCTCCTGTGGCGGCGCGAATCGGGGCGGCGATGCAGATGATGCCGGGCTCATGCTCTTCGCGGTCGAATGCGAGGCCGGCGTCCCGGATTTGGGCGAGCTCATCCAAGAGGGCCTCGGCGGAGGTGATCGTGGCGGGGGTGTGCGTGTCGAAGGCCTGTGCGCGGAGAGCTGAGCGGAGGGCGGCTTCGGGCAGAAAGGCCAACATCGCTTTGCCCACGCCTGTGCAATAGGCCGGCCCGACTTTGCCTGCGTCGGAGTACATCGGGAGGGGGGTGCGGGCGCTTCGCTTGTCGAGATAGAGGACTTGGCCGTGGTCGAGGCAGGCGAGATGGACCGTTCGACCAAGTGTCGCGGCGAGGCGGTCAACAAAGGGGCCGGCCACCGGCGCGATGGTCGCGGAAGACCAAGCGCGGTGTGCCAGTTGCACGAGCCTGAGCCCGAGGCGGTAGGTGCCCTCGCGCGCGTCCTGGACCAGCATGCCCTGATTGGTGAGCGTTTGCAGCAGACGGTAGAGCGTCGCCTTCGGCCAGCGCTCGGTCGCCAACAGCTCGGAGAAGCGGACGGGCCGACCGGCGGCGGCCACGGCCTCGAGCACGTCGAGCGCTTTGCCGACGGTTCCGTCGCTGTGACCCGTGGGCGCGTTCACTCCCGCCCGTCCTCCCGTTTCCTGCGTCTCTGTCGGACGCAGTGTTTTCGTGAGTTGACAGCCTAAGTCAGGATCGGCATCATTTTCAATAAGTAAAACCAGGTTCCGCTATTTGAAACAAGCGGACACACATGGGAGGCTCGTATGAAATCGATTCTGTGGTCGACGTCGGCTGCGCTGACGCTCACCGCTACGGTCGCCGCGTCGGATGGGCACGCGCTCTCTGGCACGCTGGACGTGTTCCTCGACACGTCAAATCCCGCGCCCCGCGCAACGATGGAAGACATGATCGAGCGCTTCAAGGCCGCCCATCCAGGGATTGAGGTCGAGACGACGATCATCGACCGCGAGGCCTACAAGACGCAGATCCGGAACTTCCTGACCGCGAACCCGCCCGATGTCGCGACCTGGTACGCCGGCAACCGGATGCTGCCCTATGTCGAGGCGAGCCTTTTCGAGGATGTGTCCGACCTCTGGGCCGAGCCGGAGATTGCGGACAACCTGGCCTCGACCAAGGCGGCCATGACGCTCGACGGCAAGCAATGGGGTGTGCCGTATTCCTACTACCAGTGGGGCGTCTACTACCGCGAGGACATCTATCGCGATTTGGGTCTTGAGGAGCCCGCGACCTGGGAGGAGTTCAAGGCGAACTGCCAGGCGATCCTCGACAGCGGTGCCAAGTGCTTTACGATCGGAACCAAGTTTCTGTGGACCGCGGCTGGGTGGTTCGACTACCTGAACCTGCGTACGAACGGCTATGAGTTCCATATGGAGCTGACGGCCGGGACGGTGCCCTGGACCGATGACCGGGTGAAGGACACTTTCGCGAATTGGCGCGAGCTGATCGATATGGGCGCCTTCATCGACAACCACACTGCGTATTCCTGGCAGGAGGCGCTGCCCTTTATGGTGCAGGGCGATGCGGCGGGATACCTGATGGGGAACTTTGCCGTGGCGCCGCTCCGCGATGCGGGCCTCGACGACACGAAGCTCGGGTTCTACCAGTTCCCCGAGATCACACCAGGCATCCCGAAGGCCGAGGATGCGCCCACGGACACGTTCCACATCCCCGCCGGAGCCGAGGACAAGGATCTGGCGCGGGCGTTCCTGCGGTTTGTCGTGAGCCCCGAGAACCAGACAATCATCAACAACGGCGACAATCTCGGGCAGCTGCCGGTGAACGCGCAGTCCTCCGTCGATGACGACAAGTTCCTGAACGAGGGCTTCGAGATGCTGAACGGTGCCTATGCACTCGCGCAGTTCTTCGATCGGGATGCTCCGGCCGAGATGGCAAAGGCGGCCATGGAGGGCATGCAGGAGTTCATGGTGCGCCCCGACAATCTCGACCGGATCCTCGACCGGCTCGAGCGGACGCGCGCCCGGGTCTACTGAGCGGACGGGGCCGGACCGGCCCCGACCTCTTTGCACCGACCCCCTCCCAAACCCTCCCCCGGGTCCGGGGGAGGGCTTCGCCAGCACGGAGGTCAGCGCTTGACGTCGACTGAGCTCAGCATCTGGAGCCGGAGCCCCATGACACCTCCGCGTGTTTGGGCCGGACCGATGGTCTGGGAGGCACGCCGTTCAGGGTCGTGCGCGGGTAGGTCCCGCTTGCCCGGTCCTGTCATCGGCGGGTCTGGCGTGTGCATCGATGCGGGGACGCTCACCTTTGCGAGGCGAGTTGCGCTCGACCCTGTGGTGGATGTCCTGGGACACACGCAGTTGCCGAGTAACGAGCACTTTGCCGAGACTTTCGGAGCGAAGGCCGAGACGTGGCGAGCGGCGTTCAGGAAGCTCGGATGGCGGGACCGAATGTGGAGCGGTCCCGACGGTTCTATGAAGGAGAGGCGGCATGACGGTTGTGCTTGAGACGGCGCCCCAAGAGCGGTCCTGGTGGCGGCGGAACCAGCAGAAGCTGGCGCCCTGGCTCTTTCTGGCCCCTGGCGCGCTCTTCTTCCTCCTTTACGTCATCTTCCCGATTTTCCAGTCCTTCCAGATCTCGGTCTATGAGTGGGATGGGTTGGGGCAGGCGGAGTATGTGGGCTTCCGGAACTATGAGGAGCTTTGGTACGACGACGCCTTCTACACCTCGCTTTGGAACAACCTGATCTGGCTGATCCTCTATCTTTTGGCGATCCCGGCCGGGCTTTTCATCGCGCTTTTGCTGAACCAGACCGTGTTTGGGATCCGGCTCTACAAGTCGCTCTTCTTTTTTCCCTTCGTGATCAGCCAGGTCGTCGTCGGGCTGGTCTTCACCTGGTTCTACGATCCGAATTTCGGGCTGCTGAATGAGGTGCTGGGCATCGTTGGGCTCGCGCCGATCAACGTGTTGGGCGACGACCGCTATGTGACCTACGGGATCATCGCCGCGGGTCTTTGGCCGCAGACGGCGTATTGCATGATCCTCTACTTAACGGGCCTCAACGCCGTCGATCCGGAGCAGGTGGAAGCCGGGCGGCTTGACGGGGCGAAGGGGTGGAAGATGCTCTGGTATGTCGTGCTGCCGCAGCTGCGGCCGGCGACGTTCATTGCCTTTGTTGTGACAATCATCGGGGCGCTTCGGTCGTTTGACCTGATCAGCGTGATGACGAACGGCGGACCCTTCGGGGAGAGCCGTGTGCTTGCCTTCTACATGTTCGAGGTGGCGCTCTCCGAATACGGGTTCCGGATGGGGTATGGGGCGGCCATCGCGGTCGTGCTCTTCCTGATTATGATGGTCTACATCGCGGGCTTCTTGACCAAGATGTACAATGACGAGCGGGCGCGATGACCTTTCGGGAGCGATGCGACGCGGTCTGTTCGGGATTTGCCGGGGCGACCCTGGCGCGCGCGGTCGACGGTGAGCTGGAGAGCTGGAAAGTCGGCGGCAAGATGTTCGCCTGTTTCGGGACAACCGAGCCCGGTGTTTCGGTGAAATGCGCGGACCCGGAGACGGCGTCGATGCTGATCGAGGCCGGCGTCGCGCGGACGGCGCGGTACTTCCATCGCTCCTGGATCCGGCTTGACGAGACAGTGCCGGAGGAGGAGCTTCAAGTGCGGCTCGAGACCTCCTACGCGCTGATTTGCAAGAGCCTCCCAAAGCGCGTGCGCGACACCTTGAGCGAGGGCGTCTGAATGTTTCCCCGTCCGATCGAGCAGGCGTCCCCCGCCGCCCAAACAGCCTACAAGACTCTGCTGCCGCTCTCTCTGGTCCTGTGGCTCTTGCCACTGATCGCAGTGGCGCTCTTCTCGGTACGGCCTGAGGCGGATTTCGCGCGCGGGGATTACTGGTCCTGGCCGTCTTCTTTTGATTTCGTTGCGAATTACGGGCTGGTGTTCACCGGGTCGGACATGCCGCGCTACCTGTTGAACTCCGTTCTGATCACGGTGCCGACAGTGCTTGGGTGTGTCGCCCTCTCCTGCATGACCGGCTTTGCGCTCGGGGTGTACCGGTTCCGCGGCAACCTCTGGATCTTCTTCATGTTTGTCGCCGGGAACTTCGTCCCGTTCCAGATCCTGATGGTGCCTGTGCGGGACCTGACGCTCTCACTCGGGCTCTACGACACCAAAATGGGCCTCGTCCTATTCCACATCGCGTTTCAGACCGGGTTCTGCACGCTCTTTATGCGGAACTTTATCCGGGCGCTGCCGCTTGAGCTGATCGAGGCCGCACGGGTCGAGGGTGTCTCGGAGATCCGGATCTTCTGGTATGTAGTGATGCCGCTGATGAAGCCCGCGATCGCCGCGCTCTCTGTCTTGATCTTCACCTTCATCTGGAACGACTACTTCTGGGCGATCGTGCTGACCCAAGGGCCGGAGAGCCAGCCGGTCACGGCGGGCATCACCAGCTTCAACGCGCAGTATCGCGCCGCTTATCACCTGATGAGCGCGGGCAGCATCGTCGCCGCCTTGCCGCCTGTGGTGATGTTCTTCCTGATGCAACGCCACTTCATCGCCGGACTGACGCTTGGCGCCGTGAAATGAAGACTTGGCGGCTTGACACGCCGCGCCAGACCCTCGTTCTTGCCGCGAGCGATGAGGGTCTGCCCGCGGTGGTCTACTGGGCCGAAGCACTGCCGGAGGGGGAAGATCTGGCGGCGGTTGCCGGGGTTCATGCGATGAACGCGACGGGCGGCGGTCTCGATTGGATTGCGCCGGTCTCAGTCTGTCCGGGCGGGGACGCGTTCCTTGGTCACCCGGGGCTCTCTGGTCCGACGGACCGGATCCGCTGGCGCTGGGCGCCGCGGCCGGACTGGGCAAAGACGCGCGAGACGGCAATCGAGGAGGCCTTCGCCTGCGCTGAGACCGGGCTCAGCTACCGGCTGAAGATCGAGGCCGATCCGGGGACTGAGGTGTTCGCCTTCTCGGCCGAGCTCGGAAACACAGGCGACGCGCGTCCGGTCACATGGCTCGCAGCCCCTGTGCTGGCGATGCCGGCGACGGCGGATCTGATGACCTTCTCCGGGCGGTGGTGTGGTGAGTTTGGGGTGACCCGCACACCGTGGCGCCCGGGGATCCTCATGACGGAGGGGCGCGAAGGCCGCACCGGTCACGGTGCACAGCCGGGTGTCTTCGCGCTCGGGGCCGGAGCCGGCGAGCACGCAGGCAGGGTTTGGGGTCTGACGCTCGCCTGGTCCGGCGGGCACCGGATGGTGGCCGAGGAGCTGCCGACGGGCCAGCGTCAGATCCAGCTGGGCGAGATACCCCGGACCCGAACCCTGGAGCCGCGCACGATCCACCGCACACCGGTTCTCTATGGCACGTTCTCGGACCGGGGCCTCAACGGCGCGAGCCAGGCCTTCCACACGCATCTCCGCCGCCGCGTCCTGCGCTATGCACATCCCGAGCGGCCGCGTCCGGTCCACTACAATTGCTGGGAGGCCGTTTACTTCGATCATGACGTGGAGGTCCTCCGCGACCTTGCCGACCGGGCGCATGATCTGAGCGTAGAGCGCTTCGTTCTCGACGATGGCTGGTTCCGCGGACGCGATGACGCCACCACGAGCCTCGGCGACTGGGACGTCGATCCGCGCAAGTGGCCGCAGGGCCTCTGGCCCCTTGTCGACCATGTCACCAATCTCGGCATGTCCTTCGGCCTTTGGGTGGAGCCCGAAATGGTCAACGCGGAGAGCGCCCTCTTCCGCGCGCACCCGGACTGGATCCTTGGCCCCGCCGATCAAACGCTTGGCCGCACGCAGTACGTCCTCGATCTCTCTCACCCGGGCGTGGGGCGGTATGTTTTTGAGGCGCTCGACAGACTGCTTTCGGAGTATCCGGTCGACTACCTCAAATGGGATCACAACCGTCCATTGCCGCCCGGCACCGGCCGCTCATCGCGCCCGCTCTACGACCTGCTCGACCGAGTGCGGACGGCGCATCCAGGCGTCGAGATCGAGACCTGCGCCTCCGGTGGCGGGCGGATCGACTTCGGCATCCTGGCGCACACGCAGCGGATGTGGCTCTCAGATTCGAACGACGCGCTGGAGCGGGCCCGGATCCAGCGCGGCGCCTCCTACTTCTTTCCACCGGAGATCACGGGCTCGCATGTGGGCCCGCGAACCTGCCACACATCGGGCCGGACGCTGAGCATGGCGTTTCGGGCCGGCGTTGCCGGCACCCGCGCGATGGGGATAGAGGCGGATCTGAGGGACCTCGATCAGAGCGAATTCGACACTCTTCGTGCCGCGGTTGAGCGGTTCAAGGCGCGACGTGGCCTGTTGCACACGGGCCGGCTCCACCGGTTGGAGACCAGTGACACGGCCTGCCTCGCGGAGATGCACGTGGCCACCGACGGAGCGGCGTTCCTCCTCTTCGCCATGCAGCTCACGACATCGGGTACGAGCCATCCGGCCCCGCTCCGTCTGGCGGGCCTGGGCATGGACGACATGTACCGCATCACGCTAGAGGAGGGTGAGGCGCCGCAGATCCTCAACCGCTCGCCAGCCGGGCCGCTCGGCGTCGGCGGTTCCGTTGTCCTCTCGGGGCGTGCGTTGACGTCGCATGGCATTCGTCTGCCGAATGCGTTCCCGGAAACCCTGTGGACCCTTGAGGGAGTGCGGTTGTGACTAACGCGACATTTCCGGATCTCGCCGGGCGCTCGGTCTTTATCACGGGCGGAGGGTCGGGGATCGGCTGCGCCCTGACCCGTGGGTTCTTGGCCCAGAACGCCAATGTCACCTTCGTCCAACGATCTGACGCAACGGCGTTTTGCGATGAGACGGAGGAGGTGGTCGGGCGTCGCCCACATTTTCTGCCCTGCGATGTGACGGATGTTGCGGCGCTCCACCGCGCGATGGACGCGGCGGCGGAGCGTCAGGGCCCGATCACGGTTCTGGTGAACAACGCCGGCAACGATCAGCGCCACCAGATGGAGGACTATACAGTCGAGGCCTGGGATGCGAGCCATGCGGTGAACCTCCGCCCGCAGTATTTTGCGGTCCAGAAGGCCGTGCCAGGCATGCGCGCACACGGGGGCGGCGCGATCGTGAACTACTCCTCAATCGCCTATATCATGGGGCTCGCCGGAATGACCGCCTATGTCACAGCCAAAGCGGCGATCACGGGGATGACGCGTGGGCTCGCGCGGGAGCTCGGGCCGGACAACATCCGGGTGAACGCGGTCATGCCGGGCTGGGTGCTGACGCCCCGCCAGTTGGACCTTTGGGCGACGCCGGAGGGTTTGGCGGAGATGCTCGATCGACAATCCCTGAAGCGCCATCTGACGGAGGAGGATCTGGTCGGCCCGACGCTCTTTCTGGCCTCGCGTGCCAGCGCGATGGTGACCGGCCAGGCGATGGTGGTCGATGGCGGCGTTGTCGTGACGGGATGAACGGGCTCGACTGGATCGCGGTTGACTGGGGGACGTCGAGCCTGCGCGCCTGGGCGATGGGGCGTGACGGCACTGTGCTGGCGGAGGCTTCGAGCGCCGACGGTATGGGCGGTCTTGCGCCGGAAGGCTTCGAAGCGGCACTTCTGGCGCTTGTGGAGCGGTGGCTGCCGGTCAGCGGCAAAGTTCCGGTCGTCGCGTGCGGCATGGTTGGCGCGCGCGAAGGTTGGGCGGATGCGGGCTATCACCCGGTGCCGGCCGCACCGCTGGCCAGAGGCTGCGTGCGGGCGGAGGCGAGGGACCCGCGTCTCGAGGTTCGGATCCAGGGCGGTCTGTCCCAGTCACGGCCCCTCGACGTGATGCGCGGAGAGGAGACGCAGATCGCAGGCTACCTCGCCTCCGGTGGCACGGGCGAGGTTGTGGTGCTGCCGGGGACGCACACCAAGTGGGTGGAGCTCCGGGACGGCGAGGTGTTTCATTTCTCCACCTCAATGACCGGGGAGCTCTTTGCGCTCCTGGCCCAACGGTCGGTCCTGCGCCATGCTGTCGAAATGGGTGGGGATGACACAGTTGCCTTTTCCGAGGGGTTTGAGGAGGCGCTTGCCCGGCCGGAGCGCGTCGCGTCGCTGCTCTTTGGTGTCCGGGCAACTGCACTTCTGGCCGGGGTGGGGCCGGCGGCGCTTGGCGCCCGGCTGTCCGGTCTCCTCCTCGGGATCGAGTTTGCGGCGACGCGGCCATATTGGCTCGGGCGGCGGGTCGCGCTGGTGGCAGGCGGACCCTTGGCGAAACGGTATCTTGCGGCCATGGATCTGGTCGGCCTGGCGCCTGATTGCGTGGATCCCGAAGCCACTGTGCTCTCCGGTCTCCGTGCGGCCAGAACCGGCATCCGAGAGGGAGCGGCATGACACGAAAGCTCATTGCGATCCTGCGGGGCATCACGCCTCAGGAGGCGGTGGATGTTGCATCTGCGATCCTGGCGGCCGGCATCACGCGGATTGAAGTGCCTTTGAACTCTCCCGACCCTTTCGAGAGCATTCGACGGATGGGAGCCTCCCTCGGGGAGCGTGGAACCTTTGGCGCGGGCACAGTCGTGACCCCCGCGGAGGTGGAGGCGGTGGCCACAGCAGGGGGGGAGTTCATCGTCTCGCCGAACGCGGATGCCGCTGTCATCCGCGCGACCAAGGCGCGGGGCCTCGGCAGCTATCCCGGTGTTTTCACGGCGAGCGAGGCGTTCGCGGCACTCCAATCGGGGGCCGATGCGTTGAAAGTGTTCCCGGCCGGTGTCATGGGGTCCGGTGGCGTAAAAGCGTTGCGCGCCGTCTTGCCGCCGGGAACCGAGGTCTATGCCGTCGGAGGAGCGTCGGCCGAGACGTTTGGGGATTGGTTGGCGGCGGGTGTCGACGGGTTTGGCATTGGCTCCGCGCTTTATGCGCCGGGTGTCGGTGCAGACGACGCAGGGCGGCGTGCGGCGGAGATCGTTGCGGCCTGGGATGCGGCGCATGGCTGAGCCATGCCCGCCCGGTCCTCCGACGAAGGGGGGCTCCCACCCACCCGCCCCCGCCCCCCTCCGCCGGAGGACCGGGCGGGTTTAGGAGGAGAGCGACATGCGGCGTCTCGGGGTGTGCTATTATCCGGAGCAGTGGTCGGAGGACATCTGGGCGCGTGACGCGCGCCAGATGGTCGATGCGGGACTGAGCTGGGTTCGCGTGGGCGAGTTTGCCTGGTCGCGGCTCGAGCCTCACCCTGGCACGCTTCGGTTCGAGTGGCTCGACCGCGCGATCGATGTTTTGGGGGCCGCTGGCCTTTCGGTGATCCTCGGGACGCCGACGGCCACGCCGCCGCGGTGGATGCTGACCCGACACCCCGACATGCTGGCGGTGGATCGTGAGGGCCGGCGCCGCGGCTTTGGCTCGCGGCGGCATTACTGCTTCTCCCATTTGGGATACCGGGGCGAGTGCGAGCGGATTGTGACCCTTTACGCGGAGCGCTACGGGGCGCATGAGGCTGTCGAGGCCTGGCAGACCGACAACGAGTATGGCTGCCATGAGACAAGTGTGAGCTACTCTCCGGCGGCTGGTGAAGCGTTTCAGCGGTGGCTGGCGGCGCGCTACGGGAGTGTCGACGCCTTGAACGCCGCCTGGGGCACGGTCTTTTGGTCGATGGAGTACCGGGCGTTCGAGGAAATCGGCCTCCCGAACTTGACTGTGACCGAGCCCCATCCGGCCCATGTCCTCGACTTTCGGCGGTTCACGTCGGATCAGGTCGTGTCCTTCAACCGGCGCCAGGTTGAGATCATCCGAGAACATTCCGACCGACCGATCGCGCACAACTTCATGGGGCGGGAGACCGGGTTCGACCACCACACGGTCGGTGCGGATCTCGACATTGCGTCCTGGGACAGCTACCCGCTCGGCTTTCTGGAGGACCGCATCCATGCGCCGGATGCCTGGAAGCGCACCTTCATGGCGCAGGGCGATCCCGACTTTCAGGCCTTTCACCATGACCTCTACCGCGGCACGGCGGAGCGGCTCTGGGTGATGGAGCAGCAGCCGGGCCCCGTGAATTGGGCGCCTGCAAACCCCAATCCGCGACCCGGAATGGTGCGGCTCTGGTCGTGGGAGGCGTTCGCCCACGGCGCGGACGCCGTGCTCTACTTCCGTTGGCGTCAGGCACCGTTCGGGCAGGAACAGATGCACGCGGGCCTCCTTCGACCCGACAGCGTCCCCGCGCCGGGACTGGCGGAGGTGGCCGAGACGGCGCGCGAAGTGGCGGAGGCGCCCCACGCGGAACCGGCTGAGGCGAGCGTCGCGCTCCTGTTCGATTATCCATCCGCCTGGGCTTGGGAGACGCAGCCGCAGGGCGCGGAGTTCGATTATTTTGACCTGGTCTTCGAAGCCTACCGGGGGCTCCGCCGTCTTGGGCTCGACATCGACATCGTTCGCGCAGATGCCGAGATCTCCGGTTACAGGATGGTTGTGGCGCCCGGTCTCTTTGCGTGGAGTGACCCGCTGCGCGCGGCCTTGTCGACGTTCGATGGGATTGCAGTGATCGGGCCGCGCTCGGGCTCTCGAAGCGAGAGTTTTCAGATACCTGAGACACTCGGCCCGGATGTCGGGGGGCTCGATCTCAAAGTGGCGTACTCTGAGACGCTGCGGCGCGACGTGACGGAGCGGTTGGAGAAGGGCGGCGCCTTCAAGACATGGATCGAGCGGTGCGAGGGGGGGGCGACAGTTCTGGAGCGCACAGTGGCCGGGCGTCCTGCGGTGATGGCTGAGGGGGGCTACCGCTATCTGGCAGGGTGGCCCGATGCGGCGGCGATGCTTCGCCTTTTTGCGGGCTTCGCGCAGGATGCGGGGATTGGGACGATGCGTCTTCCGGACGGGGTGCGGGTTCGGCGAACCGACCGCGAGCTCTTTGTGTTCAACTACGGATCGGAGGCCGCTCCGGCCGAGACGGTCCCGGGGCTCAAGGCGCCCCTTCCGGCTGCCGGCGTGGCACGTTTGCCCCTCGCTGGGTGAGCGCTGTGCCGAGTGTCGCCTTTCTCGGCTACGGTGCCACGCAAACACGCCTGGTCGACCATCTCTGCGATCAAGGTGCCGACGTGTCGCATCATACGGGTCCAAGTCGGGATTTCGGAGACGTCGATCTGGTCGTGAGCTTCGGCTATCGCCACATTTTGAAGCCCGAGGTTCTGGCGACGGCACGGCGCCCGGTGCTGAACCTCCATATCTCGTATCTTCCCTACAACCGCGGGGCGCATCCGAACTTCTGGTCGTGGATCGAGGGCACGCCGGCGGGAGTCAGCATTCACGAGATTGACGCAGGGATCGACACCGGCGCGGTGGTTGACCAGCAACGTCTTCTGGTCTCACCCGAAGGGCTCAGTTTTCGCGAGACGCACGTAATGCTGATCGAGGCGGTCGAGGCCCTTTTTGTCGCGCGGTGCGCCGACATCTTGGCGGGGTGCTATCGCGCTAAGCCGCAATCGGGCGAGGGGACCTTTCACCGGATGGCGGATTTGCCGGACTGGATGGACGATTGGGACATGCCGATCACCAAGGCGATTGCGCGCCATCATGGCTGACGCAGTCCACGTGGTGTTGGCTCTTGCCAACTTGATGGAGGCCGATGGGACGCTCAACGCGGAGACGGCAGCGCGGGTCGATCTCGCGGTCGAGATGTTTGAGCGCCAGAGCGCGGACCGGCTGATGGTCATCGGATGGGCTTACCGGCCCGACAGCGAGATCGCGATCGGGGATGCCATGGCGACCTACGCCCGCGCGCGCCATGGAGTGGATGACGCGGCGCTCCTCGTCAACAGATATGCGCGCGACACGTCCGGCGACGCGATCCTCTCGCGCATTCAGCTTGGTGCGCTGTTCCCGAAGGTCAGGCTAACCGTGGCGACGACGGACTATCATGTCCCTCGTGTCAAAAC
>JBCCWM010000104.1:0-12351 GCA_039193505.1 Pseudomonadota bacterium
CAATGGCATTCTCTGGCGGTTCCGAACTGGGTCTCCATGGAGGGATGTGCCCGAGCGCTGCGGACCTCGGACGACGCTCTACAACTGGTTTGTGCGCAGGCGGGCCACAGATGTCTGGGATCACAGTCTTGAAGCTGTTTTAGAGGCTTACGCCGGTGGCAGTGCGATGATCGACTGCTCCTGCGTGCGCGTCCACCCGCATGCGGCCGCCCGCAAACGATGGGGATTGTTGCATGGGACAGTCCCGTGGCGGCTTGACCACCAAGATCCATGCTCGTGTCGACTCGGCTGAGCCTGGCGCCCGGCCAGGCGGGCGACGCACCTGTTGCTTATGATTTGATCGCCGACCTGCACCCGGGATCGACGCTTGTCGCGGATAGGGCCTAGGACACCAATGCGATCCGGAACCTTGCCGCCGAGCGAGGCGCATGGGCGAACATCCCGCCCTGTGCGATCCGCGGGAACAGGTTCAACTCCTCCAAATGGATCTTCACGCAGCGCAAACTGGTCAAACGGTTCTTCCACCGGATCACACACTTCCGCGGAATGGAACTGCGCTATGACCGCAAAGCGGAGACCGTCCTTGCCGCCCTCAAGCTCGCCTCGATCTGCATCTGGCGTTCAGATCAATGAGTGCATGCCCTAGCCCGTCAGGCGCGCATGCATCTGAAGCGCAAAGCGGTCCGTCATTCCAGCCACGTAGTCTGCGACCATGCGCGCGCGGGCGTCTTCGTCACAGGCCAGAGCCGGGCCATTCCACTCCGCAGGCATCAGAGAGGGATCTGCCATCATCGCCGCGAAGAGGTCCCGCACAACGCGGTCCGAGTGATCGCGGGTCGCGCGGACCTGGTCGTGGCGGTACATGCGCTGGAAGAGAAAGCGCCGGATCTCCTGCAACTCGCCGAACCGCCGATCGGAAAAGGCCACCACCGGTCGATCGAGCGCACGGATCTCGGCGGCCGAGCCAGGTGACGCCCCAGCGAGGCGCGCACAGCTCGTCTCGATCACGTCCTCGACCATCAGACCGAAGACCCGCCGCAGCGCCTCGTAGCGCCGGCGGCGTCGATGGAGGCCGGGCCAGGTCTGGTCGACATCGGCAAGGGCGGGACCGATCATCGGCAGCGCAGCGATCTCGTCGACGGTAAAGAACCCGGCCCTGAGACCGTCATCCATATCGTGGTTGTTGTAGGCGATGTCGTCGGCGATGGCGGCCACCTGCGCCTCTGCGCTCGCGTGAGTGTTGAGCTCGAGATCGTGGAGCTCATTGTAGCGGGCAAGCGCGTCGGGGGGGGGGCCGGACACGGGACCGTTGTGCTTGGCGATGCCCTCGAGGCTCTCCCAAGTCAGGTTGAGACCGTTGAAGGCTGCGTAGTGCGTCTCGAGCTCGGTGACGATCTTCAGCGCCTGGGCGTTGTGATCGAAGCCGCCATAGGGCTCCATCATGTCGTGGAGCGCGTCCTCGCCAGTGTGGCCGAACGGCGTGTGGCCGAGGTCATGGGCGAGCGCCACGGCCTCGGTCAGCTCCTCATGGAGGCCGAGCGCCTTGGCGATCGTGCGCGCCACTTGCGCGACCTCGAGCGAGTGGGTGAGGCGGGTCCGGAAGTAGTCCCCCTCGTGCTCCACAAACACTTGGGTCTTGTGTTTGAGCCGTCGGAACGCGGAGGAGTGGATGATACGGTCGCGGTCGCGCTGAAACTCCGAACGGGTGCGCGAGGGCGGCTCTGCCACAAGGCGGCCGCGGCTCTCCTCAGGGCGCGCGGCGAAGGGGGCGAGGGGCATATCCAGTCCGGTCTTGTTGCGCCGCGGTCTGAGGCTTACATTCTGATAAAAGGCAAGACAAGGATGGCTCGCATGGACCTGACCCTCCCGCCGCGCGTCACAGGACGGGCCTTCGATCAGCTCGACCTGATCGCGGAGAGCGCCGGCGCGCCGAAATGCCTGCGCGTCGCTGTGGAGGGCGGCGGCTGCTCGGGCTTCCAGTACGATCTGACGCTCGAGGACAGTGCGGCGGACGACGACCTCGTGCTCGCGCGAGGGAGCGCCAAAGTGCTGATCGATCCGGTCTCCCTGCCCTTCCTTGCCGATGCGGAAATCGACTTTTCGGCGGAGCTCATCGGCGCGCGGTTCGTGATCCAGAACCCGAATGCCACATCGAGCTGCGGCTGCGGCACCTCGTTCTCGATTTAGCGGAGGCGCGGCGGCCTGTCGGCCTGGGTCGGGCCTGCGGGCGGGGTCAGGTCTATTCTGAGGCCCACCCGCTCCAGGCGCTCGGTCAAAGCCGCCGGCGTGGCGGCAACGTCGAGCGATGCGTTCGAGAGGCCGGCGAACGCCAGCGCCTCGGACACAGCCTGCGCCGCGGCGGCGGCGCTCCCTGAAGGGACCCCCGGGAGGGCGAGGAGCGCGCGGTCCGCCCCGTTCTGATACTGAACACCCACCAAGATCGCCGCAGGCAGGATGGCCGCAAGCGCCGGCATCGCGCGGTCGAGCGCCATGAGCACCTCGGACGCGACCTCAGGCGGGCGCAAACGCTCCGGCCGGAGCCGATCAACGTCGATCGGGGCGGCGACGTCGGCAAGCCAGTCAACGGCCGCCGCCGGCAGCAGTGTCTCCGACGGCGCACCGAAGTTGAGGCCGAGCGCAACGCCCTGCCCCGCGAGGATCTCCGCAAGCCGCCGACCTGTGAAGAGCGCATACCGCCCGGGCCCCAAAAGATCCGTCATGCGGAGCGCAGTGTCGAAGGCGAGTGCAACGGGGCCGTCCTCCGCGTCTACGAGCCGAATGGCCTCGCCCTCGAGCGGCACGGCGAGCTCAGCGCTCCGGAGGAGCGCGTAGAAAGCGCGCGCCTCGTCCTCCCCCCCCGCGGCCATCGCCGCGACGGCTGTGTCGAGTGGGGTCGGTCCGCTCACGTGCCGAGAAGCTCCGCCACGCGCTCCCGAAGCCAGGGCACGGTCTCCGCCTCGAATGTCGGGTTCTTCTTCAACCAGGCACGGTTCCGCCAAGAGGGGTGCGGCAGCGGCACCACGTCCGGCAGTCGTGCGCGCCAGTCTGCCACGGCCGCCGCGACCGAGCGCGTGCCAAGCGTCCAGCCCTGCGCATACCCCCCCACAAGCAGTGTCAGGCGCACGTGCGGCATCAGCGCCAGCGCCTCGGCGCGCCAGGTGCTCGCGCAGACTTTCGGCGGCGGCAAGTCGGCACCCTTGGCGTCGTATCCTGGAAAGCAAAACGCCATCGGCACGACTGCGAAGCGGTCGCGGTCGTAAAACGTCGCCCGGTCCACGCCGAGCCAGTCGCGGAGGCGATCCCCCGAGGCATCGTCGAAGGGAAGGCCCGACTTATGGACCCGCATCCCTGGCGCTTGGCCAGAGATCAGGATCGGCGCCGTTGCCGAAAGCCATGCCACCGGTCGTGGCCTGTGAGCGGTGGTCGTCGCCGCAAAGCGCCCGGCACAGAGGCGGCAGGACGTCACCCTTGCCTCAAAGGCCGCGAGACCATCGCGCGCCTGGATCTGACGGACCTCGTTCACCGGACCTCCGTCCCAGAAACCGATCTTGCGCGCAAGAGACCGAGAGCCGCACGGCGGGACTTGCAATTCTTCGATGTTTGTGCAAATATCAAAATATGGAACAATCAGATCGCCGTCCTCATCCGTTTCTTGACATCGAAGAGGCCGCGCAGGCCTTCGCAGCGCTTGGCTCCGGGCAGCGGCTCTCGGTGCTGCAAGCCCTGGTCGCGGCCGGGCCTCGAGGTCTCCCCGCCGGTGTGTTGGCGGAGCGGACGGCGATCGCGCCGTCGACGCTCACCCATCACCTCCGGTTTCTGACGCAGGCCGGCCTCGTCGTGCAGGAACGCAAGGGGCGCAGCATCGTCTCTCGCGCGGCCTTCGGCCGGGTGGAGGCGTTGTCCTCCTACCTCCTCCTCAATTGCTGCGCGGATGCACAGCCGGCTCCCCTCGAAAGGCACAGCCATGACTGACACCTCCCTCCCCGCTCCAGCGCGGGATCTCTGGCGGCGCACCGACACCGTGTGGTTGGTCTTCGCCGCGATCATCGCACTGCTCGCCGTGCTGGCACCGGGCGATCTGCCGGGGATCCTTGGGATCATGCTCGGCGCGCTCGGCCAGACCGCGATCTTCATCACCTTTGCCGTGCTTGCCGTTGCGTTCCTGAAGGCAACGGGCGCGGAGGTCCTTCTCGCCCGTGCCTTTGAGGGCAACGAGGCGCGGATGATCGTGATGGCGGCCCTCCTCGGCGGGCTCTCACCCTTTTGTTCCTGCGAAGTGATCCCGTTCGTGGCAGCGCTCCTGGCGCTCGGCACACCGCTCTCGGCCGTGATGGCCTTCTGGCTCGCCTCACCGCTGATGGATCCGGCAATGTTCATCATGACATCTGCGGAACTCGGGCTCGATTTCGCGATCGCGAAAACCATCGCGGCGGTCGCCCTTGGCCTCTTCGGCGGGTTTTCGGTTCGCTACTTTGCCCAGAGCCGCGCCTTTGCCGATCCCCTCAAGCCGGCGCAGGCCACCGGCTGCGGCTGCGGCGCCAGGAAACCCTTCATCGGAACACCGGTCTGGCGCTTCTGGACGGTTGCCGAACGGCGGGAGACGTTCTTGGACAGCGCCTTCACCAACGCGCGGTTCCTCCTGAAGTGGCTCGCCGTCGCCTACCTCTTTGAGGCGATGATGATCACCTACGTGCCCGCCGACGCAATCGCGACGTTCCTCGGGGGGGAAGGGTTCCTCACAGTCCTCCTCGCCACTGTCGTCGGCATGCCGGCTTACCTGAACGGGTATGCTGCGGTCGGACTTCTGGGGGGGCTCCTCGACCAGGGGATGGCCCCCGGCGCAGCCATGTCCTTCGTGATCGCAGGCGGTGTATCCAGCATCCCGGCGGCCATCGCGGTCTGGGCACTCGTCAAACCGCGCGTCTTCGCCGGCTATATCGGGTTCGCCTTTGTCGGCGCACTTGCCGCCGGCATGCTCTGGAACGTGATCGCCTGAGCCCTGTTGTTGCAGCGATGAGCCACTTCCCCTACTGAGGCCGAAGCCGACAGGACCGGGAGTGGCTCATGACGCGTGTTTGGCAGTTTCTGACAAACTATTCCCTTTTGCTTATTTTCGGCGCGTTGATTGCGCTTGTCTGGGCCAATATTGACCCGCACGGCTACCATCACTTCATCGAGACACCGCTTTGGGCAAACGACCTTGTCGGCGCGACCTATGACTACTGGCTGAAAGCCTACGGCGATCATGCCGAGGACCTGATCGCACCGGGACCCGAGCGGGTGCTGTCGATCCACTATCTTGTCAACGACCTCCTGATGGCCTTTTTCTTCGCCATCGCCGGCAAGGAAGTGTGGGAGGCCGTTGCCCTCAAATCCGGCAGCCTTCGCGGAAAGAAGGCGCTGTCGCCGCTGGTTGCAACCGCCGGCGGGATCGCCGGGCCGATGGCGGTCTATCTGGGCATCGCCGCGGTCCTCGGCTCCACCACTTACGACGCCGTTGCCAATGGCTGGGCTGTGCCGATCGCCACGGACATTGCGTTCTCCTACCTCGTCGGTCGTCTCATTTTCGGGGCCGGACACCCTGCGGTGCGGTTCCTCCTCCTCCTCGCGATTGCCGATGACGCTGCCGGGCTGATCATTCTTGCCGTGTTCTACCCGACGGGCGAATTGGCTCCGGCGTGGCTGCTTTTGTCCTTCGGTGTCGCGATGACGGTCTACATCCTCTTCAACTGGCTGCCGCGAAAGCTTGATGCGGGGCGCCCAGAGAGACCGGTCTCGAGCGCAGTCGAAAAAACGCTCGGCTACCTCCCCTACATCATCGGCGGCGCAATCTGCTGGTACGGCTTTCAGGAGAGTGGGATCCACCCGGCCCTCGGCCTCCTCCCGATGGTGGCCACACTGCCCCATGCCGATGAGGATTATGGCATCTACGCCGCCTCCGAGACCGAGCAGCGCGACCTTCTGAACCGCGCCGAACACGCGCTCAAAAGTCCGGTCGAGGTCGTTCTCTTCACCTTTGGCCTCACCAATGCGGGGGTCGAGTTCTCGGCGATAGGGGCGGCGACCTGGCTGGTGCTCTTCGGGCTTCTGATTGGCAAACCGGCGGGGATCTTCCTCTTCGGGTGGATTGCTGCGGGGCCGATGCGCCTCGGCCTGCCGGATGGGATGCGGGTCGTCGATCTCTTTCTGGTCGGCTGTGTGGCGGCAATCGGCTTTACCGTCTCACTCTTCATCGCAGCCGTGGCGTTCGAGCCAGGACCCGTGCAGGATGCCGCCAAAATGGGGGCTCTCTTCAGTTTCGCGGCCGCTCTCATGTCCTTCGCCGCAGCGAGCATGATCGGTGTGGTCAAACGGGATACGTGATGTTTCAGGCCCGAAATCCTTGAAAAAGGCCCAAACTCGGGCCTATATGACGATGAGGCAAGAAATCATGCCGTGCGAAAGGCACCGATGATCGAGTTTGAGAACGTCTCCAAGTCCTTTTGGACCGGCAAAAGCCGCAAGGTTATTCTCGACCAGGCGAGCTTTCGGATTGAGCTCGGCCGCTCGCTCGGGATCCTTGCGCCGAATGGCACCGGCAAGACGACGATCATCAACATGATGGCGGGGCTGGAGCATGCGGATGAAGGGCGGATCGTGCGCACCTCGCGAGTGTCCTTCCCGCTTGGCGTCGTCGGCGGCATCAACAACAAACAGAGCGCGCAGGAGAACACGCGCTTCATCGCCCGACTCTACGGTCTGGAGCCCGACGATGTCGAGGCGTTCTGCCGATACCTGTGCGACATCAAAGAGTACTTCGAGATGCCCGTGGCGACCTACAGCCAGGGAATGCGGTCGCGCTTCATGTTCGCGCTGATGCTGTCGCTCGACTTCGACATTTACCTGATCGACGAGGGTATGCCCTCCACCATCGACGCGGAGTTCAACCGAAAGGCCGGCGCAATCTTGCATGAGCGACTGAGCCAGGCCACGGTGGTGATCGTGTCTCACCGGCCCCGCATTCTTGAGACCTATTGCGAGGCTGCGGCGGTGCTCAGGCATGGACGTCTTTACATGTTTGACACGCTCGACGACGCGAAAGAGCTCTATGATTACACCGTCTAACCCGCGTCCGGCCGATGGCTGAGGACAGCGACGGCGGCGCAGCGACCGGGGCGGCTCCGCCATATGTCGATCCGAAGGGCCGCAAGATCCTGGCGCGCCACAAGCAGTTCGCGGTGCGTCAGGCCAGACGGATGGGACTCGGGCTGACAGATCCGAATGCCGCACTCCACAAACTGGCTGAGATGGGCGTGAACATCTTCGCCAATGACGAAAAGCTCCTTGACCTCGCGACCGACGCCAGAAGCAGGGAAGCGGGAGCCCAGGTTCCCGCCAAGAAACAAGAGACACCGCCGGCACCGAGACGGGAGAAGCGCGTTGCCAAGAAGGCGGGCGCCGACGTCCTGATGGAGCCCGAGGACGCCGTCGTCATGAAGCCCGAGGGCGAGCGCGACCTCAAGGCGGAGCGCGAGCAGGAGATCGCTCGCATCCAGCGCGATCTCGTCATCCGGCGGCGCGGCCGCTTCATGGCGATGCTCCTCCGCATTGCCGTCTTCGTGATGATCCCGACCGCTCTGGTTGGCTTTTACTCGTACCTTGTCGCGACGGACATGTACGCGACAGACAGCGAGTTCGTGATCCAGACGGCAGAGGCGGGCGTCGGTGCGACCGAACTCGGCTCGCTGATCGGGCTCGGCAGCGCAACATCCCAGGACAGCGTGGTCGTGCAGGGGTACTTGACCTCGCGCGAGGCGTTTTTGCGCCTCCAGTCGGACTACGACTATGTCGAACATTTCAAGAACCCGGAAATCGATGCAGTTCAGCGCCTGCCTGAGGATGCAACGCTCGACGATGCCTATGCCCTCTTCGGGAGCCATGTGAAGGTCGGCTACGACCCATCCGAGGGCGTGATCCGGATGACGGTGATCGCAACGACTCCAGAGGCGAGCCAGACCTTCTCGCAGGCGCTGATCCGGTATGCCGAAGACCGGGTGGACGGTCTGACGCTCGAGGCGCGCGGAGATCAGCTCCGAGACGCGCTCGCACGGCGCGACGAGGCAGAGCGTGAGCTCCTGTCCGCGCAGGAGCGGATCGTGGCGCTGCAGCAGGCCCGCGAGGTGCTCTCCCCCGAGGTCGAGCTCCAGGCAACGATGGGGATCATCAACACGCTTCAGCTTCAGCTCGAAACCCGGCGGCTCGAACTCCGCCAACTCCTGGCCAACCCCCGCCCCAACCAATCGCGCGCGGATGTCCTGCGCGCCGAGATCGTGGGCTATGAGAGCCGGATCAACGAGCTCCGCGCCGAGTTGACGCAACCCGATGGCAGCAGCACCTCGCTCGCCGGGATCACGGCGGAGCTCCGGCTGGCGGAGCTTGAGCTTGCGACCAAGCAGATCATCCTCGAGGAGGCCATATCCGGCGCCGAAGCGGCCCAGATCAAGGCCGATCAACAGACACGATACATCTCCGTCGGTGTCGCTCCGATCGCGCCCATCGGCGCGACGTATCCGCGAAAACTCGAAAACACTCTCCTGGCCTTCATTGTCTTTTCTGGCATCTACATCCTCGGGTCGCTGACCTACTCCATTCTCCGCGAACAGGTGAGCCTCTGACCCACACAGTCGACATCGGCCCGGTCCGCGTGGCCAACGATCGCCCCCTCGTGGTGATCGCAGGGCCCTGCCAGCTTGAGAGCCGAGACCACGCGGTCATGATCGCTGAGACGATGGCCAAGGTCTGTGCCGACGCGGGCGCGGGCTTCGTGTTCAAGGCATCCTACGACAAGGCAAACCGGAGCTCGCTTGCCGGCGTCCGGGGCTTGGGTCTGGAGCAGGGGCTCGAAGTCTTGGCGGATGTGCGCGAGACGGTTGGCTGTCCGGTCCTGACCGATGTCCACGACGCCGCCCAAGCCAAGGCAGCGGGCGCCGTGGTCGATGTGGTTCAAGTCCCGGCCTTCCTCTGCCGGCAGACGGATCTGCTGATCGCCTGCGGCGAGACGGGCAAAGCGGTCAACATCAAGAAAGCGCAGTTCCTCGCACCTTGGGACATGCCGAACGTGGTCGAGAAAGTCGCATCGACCGGCAACACCCGCATCCTTCTGACGGAGCGGGGAACGTCCTTCGGCTACAACACGCTTGTCACCGACATACGCTCGCTGCCGCAACTCGCACGGACGGGGTACCCGGTGGTGATGGACGCCACGCATTCGGTCCAGCAACCGGGCGGCCTCGGCGGGTCATCGGGCGGGCAGCGGGAATTCGCACCCGTCATGGCCCGTGCGGCGGTCAGCATCGGCGTGTCCGCGGTCTTCATCGAAACGCACGAGGCGCCTGACACGGCGCCCTCCGACGGCCCGAACATGATCCCGCTCACTCAGATGTCAGACCTGGTCGGGACGCTGATGCGCTTCGACACCCTGGCAAAGTCTCTCCCGCTCACGCTCTGACGCATTCGTCACAAATCTATATTGCAGGCCATTTCCGACGAGAGTACACGAAAGGCTCGTGTTGGGGTGTAGCCAAGCGGTAAGGCAGCGGTTTTTGGTACCGTGTACCGTAGGTTCGAATCCTACCACCCCAGCCAGGCAGTCCTCCTATTTGAGACTGATACGTGTCGTGACGCATTCCGTGGGCGTTCTCAGGGGCTTGCCGGGATAGCTGTCTTGGTGAGACGCTACACCAGTTGGATTTCGGCGCCATATCGCCCCATAGTCTCAGGTCCGCATTTCCGCGATACACGGTGTGAGGGAGGACGATCAGAGAGTCGCGACCAGCTCGCGCTGCGCGCGCCAATCAGACGGCAGATCGTGGCGCAGGCACCAGTCCGAGGTTAGTCCCAGGGCCTGTCGACCGTCTAGGATGTCCCGGACTATGTCCGGCGCGAGAAAGGCCAGGTCCAGCATCTGCTGGATACGGCGTTTCGAGATGCCTGTTTCACTTGCGATCTCGGAGAAAGTCCGGCCGTCCTTGAGCATCCCGTACCAAGCCTGAGCGTTGGCAATGTTCGCGATCAGCGTGTCATCGGGCGACCGCGCGGCCCCATCAAGTATCAACCTGGTTTCAACCCCGCGCTTGCGCATCCGGAAAGGGGCATGAATCGGAGGCAGGTGTAGGGTGATCCGGCCAATGTCCACATTCAGGATCCCGGCCAACGCCCTGCGACCGAGCGCGATGTGGATGGCGCCCGGTTCGAGATCAATCCGCTCGGCGAGGCAAAGAACAGCATCGGCCTCGCTTGCCGCAAGGCGTTTGGCCAACCGGGCGCTGATCTTTCCGATCTCATCTGATGAGAGATTGCAGACGGCCTCGAGAATGAACGCCGGACGCCCGAGGTGTTCCCTGATAAGACTCGCGGCAAGGGTCTCGATCTCCTGCGCCGGGAGTCTCCATCCATCCTTGTTCCCCTCCCCGCTTCGGGCAACCAGGCGATGGGAGACGTAATAGCGCAGGCGCGTTCCCGTTTTCGTTCTTGAGTGCGAAGGTGTCAGCCGGTCTCCGGTCTCATCGTAGAGCTTACCGACGAGCGGAGACGGCTCAGTCGTGCGGGATACTCCCCGCGCCTTGCGTTCCCTTCGTCGCGCTGCGCCCTCCTGCATCATGGCCTGGAGCGCATCCCATCGGGCAGGCTCGATGATCGCCGCGTGCCGGCCCTGATGCACCTGTCCCTTGTGCCGGATGCGACCGGCATAGATCGGGTTGGTCAGGATCTGATGGATGTGCCCCCGGGTGAAGAGCTGGCCACCGCTCTTTATCCCACCGGTGGCGACCCTTTGCTTCGTTATCAGTCCGAGCCGGTCGGCCTCTGCCTTCACGTCCCGGATCACCCCGTGCAGTTCGTAGAGATCAAAGAGCGTTCGCACCGTCTCTGCCTCGGTTGCGTTGATCTTCAGTATCCGCCCATCGGGATCATAGCCGAGGGGCACATTGCCCCCCATCCAGAGCCCCTTCTTCTTCGAAGCGGAAATCTTGTCGCGGATCCGCTCGGCCGTCACCTCGCGCTCGAACTGCGCAAAGCTCAGGAGCATGTTCAGCGTCAGCCGCCCCATGCTGGTCGCGGTATTGAAGGATTGGGTCACCGAGACGAAGGACGCGCCTACCGCATCGAGGATATCGACGATCCTCGCAAAGTCTGCCAGCGATCGCGTCAGCCGATCGATCTTGTAGACCACGATCTGGTCGATCCGCCCTGCCCCGATGTCATCGAGCAGCCGCTGAAGTGCCGGACGCTCCAGCGATCCTCCCGATAGTCCGCCATCGTCATACGGATCTGGCAGCAGCACCCAGCCTTCGTGCTTTTGACTGGCAATGTAGGCGGCACAGGCCTCCCGCTGCGCATCGAGCGAGTTGAACTCCTGCTCCAACCCATCCTCGGAGCTCTTCCGGGTATAGATCGCGCAACGTGTCTTCTTCATTCCAACGACGCCCCGCGCCTGGTCAGTCCAAAGAAGCGCGGCCCGGACCAGTTGGCCCCGGTGATATGCCGCGCCAAAGCCGAGAGCGAGGTCCAGGTCCGGCCGTCCATCCGGTAGCCGTTTTCCAGTACCTCGACCTGGTAGGTGCGGCCATTCCAGTCCCGGACAAGGTGGGCACCGGGACGTATGGATACCGGCGACGCCACCGCTTGAGCCCGGACCTCTCCCGATGCGATCCGCTCCAGCCGCCGCCGGACCTGCGCCGATAGGCCGCCATGGGTCCTGCACTGCGCCTCGTAGGCCATGGCCTTTGTCATGATGCGGACCGACAGGAACGGTGGTGGAGGCGACCCGATGGCCGCCTCCCACTCTGCCCGCAAGAGATCCCGTTCAGGATGGGCGTTACCCGGCATTGGTCGACGCCGGCGCGGTGTGCCTCTCAGCGACAGTCTGGGGGAGAGCCTCGGACGCGCCGTGGGGGTCACAGACGACGCGGTAACGCGTGGGCTTGCCGCTCACCTTCTCCGAACTGACTTCATATCCGGCCTTCTTCAGCCCGGTGATTGCTGCACGCGTCGTATGGTTCAGCCAGCCGAGCTTGCTGCTGATCACCTCGACATCTGCGCCGGACTTCGTCGACAGCATCCGGATCAGCTGGGCCTTCTTGGTCTTGCGCGGTTTGGTCCGGCCTTTGGCCGGTCTTGTCTTCCTCGTCATCTCAATCTCCATTGCCTTGGTCAGGGACACCCTGCCCCTGCTACCGGGCAGAACCCGGAATTCCGGGCTGAGATCGGCGACTACATCGGTCGCGTCACCACACTACCGCTCCCTTTGCCTGCGAAGTCCAATGGAAAGTGGCAGGTCAGGCCTGCTTCATTCTGCGTGGGGAATGGTCGCGC
>JBCCWM010000105.1:0-12350 GCA_039193505.1 Pseudomonadota bacterium
AATGTGTGGCTGACGCTCTCGCTCCGCGAAGGGCGGAACCGCGAGATCCGCCGCGCGCTCGAGGCGCTTGGGTTCTCGGTCAACCGCCTCATCCGCGTCTCCTACGGCCCGTTTCAATTGGGGGATCTGGCACGCGGCGCGGTGGTCGAGGTCACACCCAAAGTCCTCCGCGACCAATTGGGGCAGGCGTCCTCCGGGCCGCGCAGAACGCGCTCGCGCCGCGTGCCCCGCGGCGGGTCCTGAGCGCAACCTCAGGCCCAATACGACGGAGGAGGCCGAGGTCGGGAGCATGTCTCGTATCTATGTCGGAAGTGCGGTCAGGGAGTGATTGAGGGGTGCAGTTTGGGTCGGTACCCGCTCGCAAGCACGGATCTTGTGGCCGGAGGGGTCAGGGCGCTCACGAGATCGACGGCGATTGGGTGGCTGTCGGTGTATCGGGAGCTCTGCCAGCGGAAAATCCGGCCTTGGTGGCGGAGCCAGGCCGCGTTCATCCACTCAAAGAGCGCACCGTCGGGGAGAGTGTCCATGGGAACGCGCTCCGGCGGGGAGAGCCGTTCGGAGTGGAGGCGCTGATCCATTGCCGCGGCGCGGGATCGGCCAGGCCCGGGAAAGAGCGTCGCGAACGCAATGGCATCGGTGCGACGGCACTCAAAGCACGGTCTGTGGCCGGCGGCGAGGGCGGTTGCTTCGTCCAGAAAGAAGAGCTCAGTGTAGCCCGACGCCATAACCTCTCGCCGTCGGTCTTTGAACGAGAGCAGGCAGATGATCCAAGCCTTCGAGCGCCACCGCGCCCTGCCGAGCGTTTTGGCATCCGTGTGGATCCGCCCGCCGCGATTGCCCATCATCAGACCGCGCGCGGGCGTCGCGACGATGTCGCCGGAAGGCGTCACGCGGTTCTGGAGTGGTCTCGACACGGGACCCCGGTGCATGAGGAGCGCATGAGAATCATTCCACACCCCTCGCCCAACTTCAACGTCCGCCGTCACGGGTGCGGCCCCGATCTGGTCGTGCTTCACTACACGGCGATGGCGACGGCGGAGGCCGCGCTCGCGCGGCTCTCGGACCGGGTGTCGGAGGTGTCGGCGCATTATCTCATCGCGGAGGACGGTCGGATCTGGAGGCTCGTGGCGGAGGAGATGCGGGCCTGGCATGCTGGCTGCGGCGCCTGGGGCGGTGTCGGGGACGCGAACTCCCACAGCATCGGGCTCGAGCTCGCCAATCCGGGCGATCGGCCCTTTCCCGAGGCACAGATGGCCTCGCTGGAGGTGCTTTTGTCCGGCATCTTGCATCGCTGGGCGATCCCGTCCGAGCGGGTGATCGCGCATTCCGATTTAGCGCCGGCCCGGAAGAGCGATCCGGGGAACCGGTTCGACTGGCGCCGGCTCGCGCGGGTGGGTCTGTCGATTTGGGCGGATGACCTGAACGATCTGGGCGACGGCGGTGCGACGACAAGGTTCGCGGAGGCGGCGGGGCGGTTTGGCTATCGGGGTGATATTGACTGTGTCCTGAGGGCGTTTCGGCTGCGATTTCGGCCGTTTGCGCGAGGGCCGATGACCTCAGAGGACGCTGGAGCGATGGCGGCTTTGGCCCTGAAGGCGCCCTGCCGCGATCCAGGGGTTCTGGCGCGCTGAGAGGCGCCGGGTCGCACCCCCGCTCGGAGGGCGCCCCACCCACCCACCCTCGCGCCCTCCGCGCGGGGGCACGACCCGGCGGTCTTGACCGGGCTGTCGTCGCGGTTTAGCCGAGATCTGCGGATGGCTGGATGGTCGCGGGGGTGCTACGCCCTCGAGGAAAGTCCGGACTCCATGAAGCGACGGCGCCGGGTAACGCCCGGCCGGTGTCAAGCCGAGGGACAGCGCCACAGAAATCAAACCGCCCGCCCATTGCTGGCGGGCAAGGGTGAAACGGTGGGGTAAGAGCCCACCGCGGGACGGGCAACCGGACCGGCATGGCAAGCCCCGCCGGGAGCAATGCCAAATAGGGACCGCGTGGGGCCATGGCCCCGGGGGCGCTTCACCTCCAGCAGGTCCGGGTTGGCAGCATGAGGCCCGTGGCGACGCGGGTCCCAGATGAATGGCCATCGCGGGGGCACGCCCTCCGTACAGAATCCGGCTTACAGGCCATCCGCACTCACCAAATCCGCCTCTCTCAGCGTGGTGGCTGGGTTTTTATGGGCCCGCATGGGCGCAGTTGGTGTGGCCAAGTATTGGTGGATCCCGTCGGCCCCCCACAACATCCAGTGTTTGGCATCAGGTCAGTCCCTTGACGGACCTCACGAGAGGCGGTACTGACCCTTGAGGTCCCACAATTGCGCGTAAATTCCCATTGATTTCCACATTATCCTATGGCACCACTTCGCCATCGGAAGGGGCGCAATGCTGACAGGGCGACAGACCCACCCAACGATGACGGCAGGTTTCATACAGGCGCGCCGCCTTCCGATGGACGAGTGTAGGCCGGCACCGGGCACGCGCCGCAAAGAGAGCGCGGCCCATCGTCGGCAAAGGCCGAGTGGTCCTTAAGGCGGATCGTGCAAGAGGCGGCGCGATCCGCCTTTTTTCCGACTGAGGCTCCCTGGGCGCAGGAGAGCAGGCCGTGGCGCGGAGGTTTCGGGGCGAATGGGTCCACAAGGTGGACGCGAAGGGCAGGGTATCGATCCCGGCTCCGTTTCGTCGCGCGCTAGAGGCCGGCGACCCGGATTGGCGCGACGGTGAGCAGCCGGGCCTTGTCCTTGTCTATGGCAGGCGGGCGAAGGCCTGCCTCGAGGGGTACTCGGTGCGGTCCATGGACGAGGTCGACGACATGATCTCGGACTTGCCGCGCTACAGCCGCGAGCGCGAAGCGCTCGAGCGGATGATCAACACCCAGTCTATTCAGCTCCAAGTCGATGAGAACGGGCGGATCGTGCTCTCGTCGAAGCTCCGGGCGCGGGCCGGCCTCGACAAGGAGGCCGTCTTTGCGGGCATGGGCGACAAGTTTCAGATTTGGGACCCGGAGGCCTATGCGGCGGACCAGGCGCAGGTCGACGACTGGCTGACCCACGCGACGGATGCGGACGACCCGTTTGCCCTTCTCGATCGGGCGCGGGGCGGGTGAGGGTGGCGTCCGAAGCCGCGCACGTGCCGGTGCTGCTGAAGGCGGTTCTGGCGCAGGTGGCGCCGGTCAGGGGCGTCTGGCTCGACGGCACGCTCGGAGCGGGAGGCTACACCCGCGCGCTCCTCGACGCCGGGGCGGATCTGGTGATCGCCCTCGACCGTGATCCCGAGGCGCATGAGCGGGCCGAGACGTGGGCCGGCCAATACGGCGCGCGGCTCAAGCTGGTTCAGGACCGGTTCCGGCGGCTCGACGCTGCAACGGAGAGAGCGCTCGACGGCGTGGTTCTCGACATCGGCGTCTCGTCGATGCAGCTCGACCAGGCCGCACGAGGCTTTTCGTTCCAGAAAGACGGGCCCCTCGACATGCGGATGGACCAGGATGGTCCCTCGGCGGCGGACCTTGTGAACGGCGCGAGCGAGGCGGAGCTTGCCGATATCCTCTATCACTACGGCGAGGAGCGGGCGGCGCGGCGCATTGCCAAACGGGTGGTGGCCGAGCGGGGCGCCACACCCTTCACGCGGACCCGGGCGCTCGCCGCTGTGATCGAAGCGGTGATGCCTCCGGCCCGGCCGGGGCAGCCGCACCCTGCAACGCGGAGCTTCCAGGCCCTCAGGATCGCGGTGAACGATGAATTGGGCGAACTGGCCGAAGGGCTGATGGCGGCGGAGCGTGCCCTTGCCCCGGATGGGTGGCTTGTCGTCGTCACGTTCCACTCGCTCGAGGACCGGATTGTCAAACGCTTCTTCCAGTTGCGGAGCGGCGCTGCGCCGCGCGGCAGCCGGCACGCGCCCGCTCTGGCGGCGGAAGACCCGCGCTTCACGCTTGTCTCGCGCCGGGCGGTGGCGCCCGATGAGGGCGAGATCGCCGTCAATCCTCGGGCGAGATCGGCCAAGCTGAGACTGGCGCGCCGGACATCGGCGCCCGCAGGGGAGGTGGACGCGGCGGCCATCGGCCTTCCCGTGTTTGGCCGCGCACGGAGGCGGTCGTGAGCGTCAACACAGCCCCAAGCGTGCGCCGCGACGCGCCAGCGGCCCGATGGCCTTCTGACGGGGGCTGGCGATGAGGACGCTCACCGCACTTCTCGGCGTTGCGCTTCTGGTCGGGATCGCAAGTTGGGCCTACCGCGTGAACTATGAGACGCGAGACGCCGAGCGGCGGGTGGCCGAGCTTCGCCGCGCCATCGCTGAGGAGCGCGCGGCGATCGTCGTGCTCCGCGCTGAGTGGGCGTATCTCAACAGGCCCGACCGTCTCAGGGATCTGGCGGAGCGCCACTTTGACGTGCTGGGCCTGATGCCGCTCGATTCAGAGCATTTCCGCGAGGCGGACGACCTGCCCTGGCCCGAGGACGAGGCTCTGCCGATTTTCGAGGGGCCCTGGATCGAGGTGGCGCAGTGATCCGCACGCCGCTCCGCCCGCTGGCCCGTGTTCTCTCTGCCCGCGCGGCCGGTGCCGATCCGGACTTGATCGAGGCCGAGGCGAGAGCCGTCCGCCTCAGGGCCCGCCAACGCGCGGAGCGGCTCCGGGCGGAGCGGCGTCTCTACCTTTTGGCCGCCACCTTCTTTCTGGCGTTCTGCGTTGTGGGCACGCGGATGGGCCTCGTTGCGGCCTCGCCGCCGGTCGAGCGAGGCTCGAGCTATCGCCACGCCCAGATTGCCAATCAACGGGCCGACATCCTGGACGCGGAGGGGCGGATCCTCGCCACCAATCTCGCGACGCATTCTCTCTACGCCCAAACGCCGGATCTGGTCGACCCGGAGGCCGCAGCGCTCAATCTCGCGCAGATCTTTCCGGATCTCGATGCACCGACGCTCGCCCGCGCGTTTCGGAACCGAAAGTTCGTCTGGATCCGCCCGACCCTCTCGCCGGAGGAGCGGCAGGCGGTGCACGATCTCGGTGAGCCCGGGCTGATGTTCGGCCCGCGGGAAGTGCGGCTCTACCCAAACGGGCGGATCGCGGCCCATGTCCTCGGCGGCACGCGCTTTGGCCGTCAGGGCGTCCATGCGGCGGAGGTTCTCGGCACCGCAGGGGTCGAACTCACCTACGACGCATTTCTGCGCGATGCGCGACAGGAGGGCGCGCCGCTCCGCCTCAGTCTTGATCTCTCGGTCCAGGCAGCCGTGGAGCGGGTGCTGGCCGGGGGCATGGCGCTGATGAACGCCAAAGGGGCGGCGGCGGTTCTGATGGAGGCGGGCACCGGCCGGATTGTGGCGCTGGTGTCCCTGCCCGACTTTGATCCGAACAGCCGCCCGGCGCGGGGCACGGCCCTTTTCAACCGCGCAGCCCAAGGGGTCTACGAGGTTGGCTCCACTCTCAAGATCCTGACCGCGGCCGTTGCCCTCGAAGAAGGGACGGCGCGGCCCGACACTCTGGTGGACACGAAAGGTCCCTTGATCGTTGACGGCTTTCGCATTCGCGACTTTCGCGACAACGGACCGTGGCTCACGCTCCGCGACGTCATCGTCAAGAGCTCGAACATCGGCACGTCCCATTTGGCGGAGATGTTCGGGACAGACGCGCAAAAGGACTACCTCGCAAGGCTCGGACTGACGGAGGCGACGCCTCTGGAGCTGCCGGAGGCGCGGCGCGCGAAACCGCTCCTGCCGAAGCGCTGGAACCGGCTCGCCACGATGACGGTCTCCTACGGGCACGGGATCGCGGTGACCCCGGTGCATGTCGCGGCTGCCTATGCGAGCCTTGTCAATGGCGGGCGCAAGGTCACGCCGACGCTCCTCCTTGAGCCGCAACCGCTTGGGCCACGGGTTATCTCCGAGGCGACGTCCGCTGACCTGCGCGATATGTTGCGCGGCGTGGTGACGGACGGTTCTGCGACGTTGGCGAACGTTGCGGGCTATCCCGTCGGCGGCAAAACGGGGACTGCGGACAAGCCCGCGCGGGGTGGCTATGCCGAGGATCGTGTCCTCGCGACCTTTGCCGCCGTCTTCCCGGCAGAGGCCCCGGCCTATGTTCTGGTCGTGTCCCTCGATGAGCCCGAGGACCGGACCGGAGAGGAGCCGCGACGCACGGCGGGCTGGACGGCGGCACCTGTTGCGGGCGAAATCATCCGCCGGATCGCCCCGTTGATGAACCTCGCGCCGGTGCGTAAGGAGGACTGATCGGTGATCGGGGAGGGGCGCGCAGCCATGGTCAAGGAGCTCGAGGATCTCGGCGTCTTGACAGGCGCACAGCGCGCCGGGGGCTGGCCTGCGGGCGATGGGCCGCATCTGACGGGCCTCTCCGTCGACAGCCGCGAGACGCAGCCGGGGCATCTCTTCTTTGGTCTGCCGGGCACCAATCTTCACGGTGGTGCATTCATCCCTTATGCTGTCCGCATGGGCGCGAGCGCGGTTCTGACCGACGCCGAGGGCCTGGCCGAGGCCGAGGCAGAGATGGGGCCCGTCCCGCTCCCGGTTATCGTGCATCCAGACCCCCGCCGCGCGCTCGCCTTTGCCGCGCGGCGCTGGTTTTCGGGTCAGCCCGAGACCATGGTTGCCGTGACCGGGACAAATGGCAAGACCTCCGTCGCGAGCTTCACCCGCCAGATTTGGGAGGGTCTCGGTATCGCTGCGGTCAATTTCGGCACCACAGGCGTCGAGGGCGCCGTGGCGGCCCCGCTGAGCCACACGACGCCCGAGCCGATCACGCTCCACCGGCTTCTCCGCCGCCTGGTGGAGGAAGGTGTGACCCACGCCGCGATGGAGGCCTCCTCCCACGGATTGGCGCAGGCTCGGCTGGACGGCGTGCGCCTTCGCGCGGCGGCGTTCACGAACATCAGTCGCGATCACCTCGACTATCATCCTGATTTCGAAAGCTATCTGGCCGCAAAGGCCGGTCTTTTCGACCGTGTGCTTCCGCGCGACGGCACAGCCGTGATCAATGCCGACACACCCTCCGGTCAGCGCCTCGCCGCGGAGGCGGAGGCGCGGGGGCAGGATGTTCTCCGCGTGGGCGAGGCCGCCGGTGTTGATCTGCGGCTGATGGCGCAGCGCTTCGAGGCGACCGGTCAGACAGTGCGAATCGCGATCCGGGGGGAAGTCCACTTGCTCCGCCTCTCTCTCATCGGCGGGTTTCAGGCCTCGAACGCGCTTGTGGCTGCGGGCCTTGCGCTGGCCACGGGCGTCGATGCCGGGGACCTCGTGCGCGCGCTGCCGGGGCTCCAGCCGGTGCGCGGACGGATGCAGAAGGCGGCTGTGCGCGCGAACGGTGCGGCGGTCTATGTCGACTATTCGCACACGCCGGACTCACTCGCGACCGCGCTCCAGGCGCTCCGCCCCCATGTGATGGGCCGGATCGTCGTGGTCTTCGGCGCGGGCGGCGACCGCGATCCCGGCAAGCGGCCGATGATGGGCGCAGCGGCGCGCGAGCATGCCGACGTTGCCATCGTGACCGATGACAACCCTCGGACGGAGGATCCGGCGTCGATCCGCGCCTCGATCCTCACGGCGTGCCCCGAAGCGACCGAAATCGGCGACCGCGCCACTGCGATCCTCGCCGGTGTCGACGCGCTCGAGCCGGGTGACACGCTGCTCATTGCGGGCAAGGGCCACGAGAGTGGACAGATCGTCGGACATGATGTGCTGCCCTTCGACGACGCTGAGCAGGCCTCGATAGCTGTCGCGGCCCTTGAGGGGCAGGGCGCCTAGCATGACGGCCCTCTGGACATCCGGAGAGGCGGAGGCCGCGACCGGCGGCGCCTCGACGGCGCCTTGGAGCGCCAGCGGCGTCTCGATCGACAGCCGCACGATTGCTCCGGGCGATCTCTTCGTAGCGCTCCGCGATCGCCGCGATGGACACGCGTTCTTGGCGAGTGCCTTTGCCGCCGGTGCCGCCGCCGCGCTCGTTGACACGCTGCCGTCGGATCTGCCGGCGGGCGCGCCATGCCTGGTGGTCGAGGACAGCCTCCGCGCGCTCGAGGCGCTGGGCCGGGCCGCGCGGGCGCGGAGCCGGGCGATGGTCTTCGCCGTCACCGGGTCCGTCGGCAAGACCGGGACGAAGGAGATGCTGCGCACGGCCCTCGGCGCCCTTGGGGCCGTACACGCCTCCGACAAGAGCTACAACAACCACTGGGGCGTGCCGCTCAGCCTTGCACGGATGCCGCGGGAGGTGCCGTTCGCCGTCTTCGAGATCGGCATGAACGCCCCGGGCGAGATAGCACCCCTGTCCCGCCTGGTTCGCCCGGACGTGGCCATCGTCACGACCGTCGCCCCGGTGCATCTGGCCGCCTTCGACAGTGTCGACGGAATTGCGGCGGAGAAGGCGAGTGTTTTCCAAGGGCTGCCTTCGGAGGGGCTCGCCGTCATCAATCGCGACATCCCTTGGAGTGGCGTCCTCGAGGGCGAGGCGGTCCGTGCGGGTGCTCGTCTTACGGGCTTTGGCCGTGAAGCCTCCGACATGCGTCTCGTCTCGGCCGAGATCCGCGACCAGGCCACTGTGGTCGCGGCCGAGGATCACGGCCGCCCTTTCGTCTTCCGCCTGAGCGCCCCGGGGCGGCACCTCGCGATGAACGCGACTGCGGTGCTCGCGGCCGTGGCCGGACAAGGGCTGGACCTCGCGCGGGCCGCGCTCGCGCTCGGGTCCTGGTCCCCCCCCGAGGGGCGGGGCACGCGCCAGCGTATCCTTCTCGGGCCGAGCGGTCTTGACGGGGCAATTGCCCTCCTCGACGAAAGCTACAACGCCAACCCCGCCGCGATGGGCGCGGCCTTCGAGGTCTTTGCCGCGACATCAGTTGAGGATGGGATCGGCCGCGTCCGCCGCGGGCGGAGGCTCGCGTTTCTGGGCGATATGCTGGAGCTCGGGCCCGGCGCGGCGGACATGCACGCCGCCCTCGCCCGCCACCCGGCGATGGCCTCGATCGACCGGGTTCACACCGCCGGCCCCCTCATGCGCGCGCTCCATGACGCCCTTCCTCCCGAGCGGCAGGGCGAGTGGCATCCCGACACCGAAGCGCTCGCGGCGCGGGTCCGCGCGCTGGTCGATGCGGGGGACGCGGTCATGGTCAAGGGCTCGCTTGGCTCGAAGCTCTCGCGCGTGGTTGACGCGCTCCGCGCATTGGGCGAGGCGGTTCCCGTGACGATTGAGGGAGGACAGTCCTGACATGCTCTACTACCTGAGCGAGCTCTCGGATGGCGGCGGGATCTTCAACCTCTTTCGCTACATCACGTTCCGCGCGGGCGGCGCTTTCCTCACTGCGCTCGTCTTCGGCTTCGTGTTCGGCCGCCCCCTCATCGATTTTCTCCGCCGCCGACAGAAAAAGGGCCAGCCGATCCGCAGCGATGGGCCCGAGGGCCATGTCCTGAGCAAGCAGGGGACGCCCACCATGGGCGGGCTCCTGATCCTCTCCGCGCTCCTCGTCTCGACGCTTCTCTGGGCGCGGCTCGACCACGGGTTTGTCTGGCTCGTTTTGATGGTGACGGCGGGTTTCGGCCTGATCGGCTTCGCCGACGACTACGCCAAAGTGACAAAGCAGACTGCTGCGGGAGTGTCCGGCCGCACCCGCCTCGGCATCGGTTTCGGCATTGCGCTTGCAGCCTCAATCTGGGCGATGTGGCTCCACGGTCAGAGCGACGCGGAGCTGTCGGGGCGGCTCGCCTTTCCGGTCTTCAAGGACGCGCTCCTCAATCTCGGCGTCTTTTTCGTGCCGTTTGCAATGGTGGTGATTGTGGGCGCGGCGAATGCCGTGAACCTGACCGACGGCCTCGATGGCCTTGCGATCATGCCGGTGATGATTGCGGCGGGCTCCTTCGGGATCATTGCCTATGTCGTCGGGCGCACGGATTTCACCGAGTATCTCGACGTCCACTACGTCGCCGGCACGGGTGAAATCACGATCTTCGTCGCCGCCCTCATCGGCGGCGGGCTCGGGTTTCTCTGGTACAACGCGCCCCCTGCCGCCGTGTTCATGGGCGACACCGGCAGCCTTGCCTTGGGCGGCGCGCTTGGGGCGATTGCGGTGGCCACAAAGCACGAGATCGTCCTCGCCATCATCGGCGGTCTCTTCGTGGTCGAGGCGCTCTCGGTCATCATCCAGGTCGCCTACTACAGGCGAACCGGCAAGCGCGTCTTCCTGATGGCGCCGATCCACCATCACTTCGAGAAGCTCGGTTGGGCCGAACCCACAATCGTCATCCGCTTCTGGATCGTCTCCGTCATCCTCGCCATCATCGGCCTCGCGACGCTCAAGCTCAGGTAGCGGAGTCGAAAGACCACCTCCATAAATCTTGTATAGAGCGCACACATCATTTTATAAATATTATCCGAAAGCAGCCATATTTAATTTATTTGTTTCATTTGATAAGTAAGTTTTTAGATTGTGCTTATGCAGATAAAGATTTGGCCAAATGGATCAGGTGGATTGTTGAAGACCTCGGGCATGCCGCAAAGGCACATGGCCGGGAGATTGGATGGGGTGACAATGTAGAAAGCTGGATGGAAGTTGGTCCTAGGCAAGCCGATGCAATGATTGCGGTTGTCACAGATGCATATGTCGAAGCGGTTTATTCGTACCCCCCGGTTTGGACCGCCTTGCACTCTTCGGAGTTGGCTGGGTGCCAATTGTACGGCGGGAGTTCGTCGAGCCGGTTCATTTTGTGATCGTGGCTGAGGATGTCGGTGAGGGAGGCCTGCGGATCGAGACCGGTCGTTTTGGCCGTCTCGATGATCGTCATGGCGCGGGCAAGAGGTTCGCCTCCGGTGTCTGATCCAGCAAAGAGCCAGGTGCGGCGGCCGACGCCAATGGGGCGCATGCCGCGCTCGGCTGCGTTATTGTCGACGGCCACGCGACCGTCTTCCAGGAACGGTGTGAAGGATGGCCACCGGCTAAGGCCGCAGCGGACGGCCTTGGCCAGATCGCTCTTTCCAGGGATACGGGTCGGTGGGGAACCGGCCCAGGCATGGAAAGCCTCGACTTTGGGTGCGCTCTTCCGGTGCCGGATGGCGCGGCGCTCGTCGGCGGAGAGGTCCTTGATCTCGCGCTCACCATCGCAGAGTTGGCCGATACGGTCGAGTGCCTCTTTGGCGATTTCGGACTGTGTCGCCGTCCAGATGTCGTGGACGTCTCGTCTGAGATGCGCCCAGCACGCGGCCTCGCGGAACTGGGCGCTGCCAATGGCGTCGGTCCCGAACAGCGCTCTAAAGCCGGAACAGGCGTCCGCCTGCAAAATCCCGGCGCCGTTTTTCAGATGCTTGCGGGGATGCTCGCCTTTTCGGTCCGGCGAGAAGTCGTAGACCGCGCCTGGTGGGGCTTGTCCGCCCTATGGTCGCTGATCGCGCACAGAGGTCCAAACCCGCCCCTGTTTTGCGCCCTTGCCCCGGCCTTTGGATTTCGCGGATCGGTCGAGACCCTGTATGGGAGTGTCGTCCGCATGCAGCACATCGCTTGCCATCACATCGGTTTCGATGCGCTCGGCCAACGGTGCCAGTGTGCGCATGGCGGCTCCGCACCGATCGACCAACGTGGCGTCTGGGATGTCGGCACCCTTGCGCTCAAAAACCTCATTCTGGCGATACAATGAAACATGATCGTCGAACTTCGAGGTCAGGATGTAAGCCAGCAAGCCGGGGCCAGCCATGGAGCGCGGAATCGGGCGGCTGGGGGCCGGTACCTGTACGATCTTTTAGCAACGACGGCAGAACGTCTTGATCCGGGCGATCTCGATGACCTTCACAATCCATACCTCTTTTTTTCAACACTGACCGGCAGCCCTCCAAACAGAAGGCCGGACGCTCTCACTCGGCATAGGTTAGGTTCGAGGCCCCGAGGGCGGCTACGAAGAGCCGAGCCCGCCGAACCTCCCCCGTCTCCGGGTCGACCACTTCGAAGGTCGCCCACGCATAATCGCCGTAGAGCGCATCACCAGCCACATGGTGCTGGCGCATGACCGGGGTCGGCTTGCCCTCCCACTGCCTTTAGGGCTCGTAAAATCGGCCGTAGCCGTAGCCCTCGGGATGCGCCTCCCGCTCCTCCTCCCACTGCAAAGACAGGGTCACCGACGGTCGTCGCGTCTCCCGGTGCACATGCGCCCAATCGGGCTTGGGATAGATCGTAGCCGCGTCAAATGGCGCGGGTGGATAGAGCAGAGCCTCAAGCGCCGCATCGGTCATCTCGTGGGGCAGCGGCCAGCTCAGACCAGCGCCCGAAGGGGCTGCCTCACGACGGGGGGTCGCAGGGAAGGGTCGGCGTCGGTCCGTGGAGACGACATGGAGAGGGTTTCCATGGGGGCGGCGATCCCGCTTCGGGCGGAGGTCACGGGGGAGGATCC
>JBCCWM010000106.1:0-12285 GCA_039193505.1 Pseudomonadota bacterium
ACGAGATTGACCTCGGACCATGAAGACCGCGGTGGTCGTCTATCCGGGCTCGAACTGCGATCGCGACATGGCAGTCGCCCTGGAGGCAGTCGCCGGCAGACCGCCTGAGATGGTCTGGCACAAGAACACGGAGCTTCCCGAAGGCCTCGACCTCGTCGCGCTCCCCGGCGGGTTCTCCTTCGGCGACTATCTCCGCTGCGGCGCAATCGCCGCACGCGCACCGATCATGAGCTCCGTGCGCCGCTATGCTGAGGCGGGCGGGCGGATCCTCGGGGTATGCAACGGGTTTCAGATCCTGATCGAGGCGGGTCTCCTGCCGGGCATCCTGATGCGAAACGCGGGCCTGCGCTATCTCTGCCACCCGGTGCCCCTGACTGTGACCGCGACGAGCCCCTTCACCGAAGGCTACGCCCCTGGGGCTGAGATCACCCTCCCGATCGCGCACCATGACGGCAATTACGTCGCGGATAAGGAGCTCGTCCGGCGCCTCGAAGGCGATGGGCGGATCGCGTTCCGCTACCGCGAGAACCCCAACGGCTCGACCGCAGACATTGCGGGTGTCCTCTCAGAGAACCGGCGCGTCCTGGGGCTGATGCCCCACCCGGAGCGGGCGGCGGACCCCGCGCTTGGCGCAACCGACGGCCGAGCCCTCTTCGAAAGCCTCGCGTAAGCGAAATGGCGCCGTCCCGACGCCGCCCGGGGGTTGAGGCCCATCTCACTCGCGCGTAGCCTCCGAGCAATGACGGATGCAACCGATCCCAAGCCGCTCCGCAGCGGCCGATCGCGTACGGCGGTGTGGCGTATGCGCGTGCTGGTCGTTGTCTCCATTATTGCCGGAACGTCGCTGGTCATCGTGTCGAACGAAGTCCTGACCCGACGCTTCTCGGAGCGGCTCCACGCTGAGAGCCGTCTGACCGCAGCGCTTTATGCCGGCAATATGGTCGGGATCCTCGAGCGTCAGTCGATCGTGCCTCTTCTCCTGGCGCGGGACCCGGTCTTCATCTCGGATCTCCGGTCCAACGATTACCAGGACACCTCGACCCGCCTGATGGAGTTCAAGGACGAGATCAACGCGGCCGAGATCGACCTCCTCGATGGCGAGGGGCGCGTCGTCGCCTCCTCCGAGCGGCGCGACATCGGCATGGATCTCTCCGAAAAGCCCTACTTCATAAATGCGCGCCGCGATCCGGGCACGGTCTTCACGGTCTCGGACCTCGACGAGGGGTCGGGCCGTCTCACGTTCCAGTACAGCCGCAAGATCGAGGACGGCGAAGATACGCTTGGCATTGTCGTGGTTCATCTCGAGCTGGCCCGACTGGAGGAGAGCTGGCGCCAGCGCGCGTCGATCGTGGCCGTGACCGATGGTGAGGACCGGGTGGTTCTGGCCTCAAATCCCCTTTGGCGGCGGCGCACGCTCTCAGGGATCATCGCCGAGGCTCCGCAGCCTTCGCTCTGGCAGCGAGTGCTGGAGCCACCGGGCGGGGGTGAGGAGGCCATGCGGACTGCGTTCCTTGCCAATGAACAGCTCCTCCGCAACGAAGTGCCGACAACCTTCCGCGGCTGGCGGTTGACGTATTTTTCAACGCTCGACGATGTCCGGACCCGCGTGGCCGGCATCCTCGCAGTCGAAATCATGGCGCTCGCTCTGATGATGGCCGGTGGGCTCTGGCTGGTGAACAAGCGGCTGTCGCGGCAGCAGCGCCGCATGATCGAGGAGGGTCACCAACTCCGCCGCCTCAACACACGACTGTCGGAAGAGATTGAGGAGCGTCGGCGCGTTGAACAAAGCCTAACGGCCGCTGAGCAGAGCCTTGAGCAGGCCTCCAAACTCGCCGCCCTCGGCCAGATGTCCGCCGCAGTCAGCCACGAGCTGAACCAACCCCTCGCGGCGATGCGGACTTACCTCGCAGGGGCGCGCCTCCTCTTGCGTCGTGGTCGCTCGGAGGAGGCGCTCGCCAGCTTTCACCGGATCGACGATCTGATCGAGCGGATGGGCACGATCACCCGACAGCTCAAGTCCTTCGCTCGGAAAGGCACGACGGATGACCGGATTGTGGACATGCGCGACGCGGTCGACGGCTCGATCACGATGATGGCGCCGCAGCTCAAGGGGAGCCGGATCGAGGTCGTGAAGATCCTGCCGCCGGAGCCCGTGCCGGTGCGCGCCGATCCCGTGCGCCTCGACCAGGTGATCGTGAACTTGTTGCGCAACGCCGTCGACGCGGTGGAGGACACGCCCGACCCGAAGATCGAGCTTCTTCTTACGGCGGGGCGCCATGTCACGCTGACTGTGCGCGACAACGGCATCGGTATCGGCGACACCGAGGCCCTATTCGAACCCTTCTACACCACCAAGAAACCCGGCGAAGGCGTCGGGCTCGGTCTCGCGATCTCGGCCGGGATCGCAAGCGAGCTCGGCGGTCAACTGACGGCACGCAACGCCCAACCGCGCGGCGCTGCGTTCGAGTTGCAGTTGCCACGCGCCGAAGAAACGGTTTTCAAAGCAGCGGAGTAAGCGGCATGTCGGACAAGATCCGCGTGGCCATCGTGGACGACGAAGCGGATATGCGCGGGTCGATCGCACAATGGCTCAACCTCTCAGGGTGTGATGCTGAGGCCTTTGGCGGCGCTGAGGCGCTCCTCAAGGATCTCAACGCAGACTACCCCGGCGTGATCGTCTCGGATATCAGAATGCCCGGGATGGACGGCATGGCGCTGTTGCGGCGTCTGCACTCGGTCGATCCGGGTCTGCCTGTGATCCTGATCACGGGGCATGGCGATGTGGCGCTTGCGGTCGATGCGATGCGGCTCGGCGCCTATGACTTCATCGAGAAACCCTTCGATCCCGAGCGTTTGGCCGACCTGGTCAAACGCGCCGCGACGCAGCGCCGCCTGGCGCTCGACAACCGGAACCTCCGCCGTGAGCTCTCGGACGGGACCCTCCTCCTCCGCCGTCTTGCCGGCACCAGCCAGGTGATCGAGAAACTCCGGGAGACAATCCTCGACATCGCGCAAGCGGACGCGCATGTGCTGATCTCCGGCGAGACGGGAACCGGCAAGAACCTTATTGCACACGCGCTGCACGCCTGTGGCCCGCGAAAGGGCAAGGCGTTTGTGCACATGAATTGCGCCTCGCTCGACGAGGAGGCGCTCTCCGAGCAGCTCTTCGGCCCGGCGACCGACCCCACTCTGCCGCCCGCGATTGAGCGGGCCCATGGCGGAACGTTGAGCCTCGAAAACGTGGAAGCGCTGCCAGAGACGCTTCAGGCCCGCCTCGCGACTGAGCTCGACCGGGAGGCGGTTGCCGACACGTCGCTGGCGCCGCGCAATGTCCGCGTGATCGCGATCTCCACCCAGATCACAAGCATGAATCACACCCCCGACGGGTTCCGGGAGGACCTCTTCTTCCGGCTTGCCGCCCTCCAGGTCAAAACGCCCCCACTGCGGGAGCGGGGCGAAGACATCCTGATGCTCTTCAACCGCTTCTGCTCTCGTTTTGCGGAGGATTACGGCTGCGAGCCGCCGGAGGTCACCGCCGAGGAGGCCGCGCAACTCATCCAGTCACGCTGGCCCGGCAACATCCGACAGCTGATGAACGTTGCCGAGCGGGCGGTCCTTCAAAAGCGCCGCGGCGAGGAAGGCATCGCGAACCTCCTCTCCGATCAAGAACCCGGGCCGACATTGCCCACCGTCACCGCGGAAAAACCCCTCCGCGAACATGTGGAGGCCTTCGAGAAGATGTTGATCGACAGCGCACTTCGCCGGAACCGGGGTGCAGTCTCGTCGGTCATGGCCGAGCTTGCCTTGCCACGACGCACTCTCAACGAAAAGATGGCCAAATACGGACTTGTGAGGGCCGAGTACCTGTAGCTCCCGTCCGCGTGACATATATTTGAGGGACGCGGGCGATCCGCGCGCACGCTGAGGAGCGACGTATGACCAAATCAGACATTCTGACAACCGCACTGGCGGCCGTCTGTGTCGCCGGCTCCGTGTGGGCCGAGAACACGACCGAGGGCCGCATCGATCAGGTGTCAACCCATATGGGCGAGATGATCGTCACTATGGAAACCGAAGCCGACACGAAGACTGAGCGGGACACCGTGCGGTTCGAGCCATGGCAAATGGCCAATGATCTTTTGAACCGAGATGACATCGTATTCTTGATGCGCCACGGCCCAACGGACTGGACCAAGCGCGACATTGTCAATGTGGCGCCAACGGATTGCGCCAATCAGCGTATTATGACCGAGGACGGCAAGGAGGACATGCTGAACTTCGGCATCCTTCTGGCGGCAAACGACGTGCGGCCGGGCAAGATCATCGTGAGCGAATGGTGCCGGAATCAGCAGACGGTCAGTGCCTTTATGGACGGCATGCGCATGGTGAACCCGGACTATGCCGAGAGTCTGACGATCGAGACCTCTGCCGATCTCAATCTGCTTTTGTCACTGCAGGGCGCACCGACAGTGACGGCGATGCGCGAGATGATCTCGACTTGGACCGGTGAAGACCATGACGGGCCGCTTCTTCTGATCAGCCATTTTACCAACATCGATGAGCTGACGGAGTTTCACGTCTACGAAGGCGAGCTTCTCGTTCTCGATCCGAAGCGCGAGAACCGGGTCCTCGGCTATGTGAGGTTGAAGAGTGCAAGCCCAGATGTCGGTCACTTCAGCACCGAGTGACCCGAGGCGGCGGCTGTCAGGGCGGGAACCAGATCTCCGTACCCGGTCAGCCGCCGCTCGAACGGAAGCTTGAGGCGCAGGGCGGCCTCGCGGGCCCGTTCCTCAAGCTCGACATCGTCGGTCTGCGCCAGATAGATGAGACGGTCGTAGTGTGCGAAGTAGACGTCGCGCAGCTCCGGGAACCGGTCGAGGCCCATCGGGCGCCAGACAAACGCATCGAACTGACGGGCAAGGAAGTCCGTCAGGAAAAACGCCCGAAACTCAGCCTCTTGGCGCGCTTCGAAGTCCTCAACCCCATCGAAGAACGCGTAGCAGTGGGGCCCGGGTACCAGTTCGACGCCAAGCGTCCGGCATCGATCCGCCAGCAGTCCGCCGGTGCCGCAGTCTGCATAGACCACAAAGACTCGTGCCGGGCGCGCCGCGTGGACAGCCGTCTCAACCGCATCGGGGATCCGGTCCGGATGGAGATGGAGGTCCGCGGGCAAACAGCGAAGCTCCATGTGCTGCCATCCGTGCAGTGCGGTGATTGCGCGGATTTCGCGCGCCAGTGCGCCGCATGCAATCAACACCACCCGCTCGATCACACCTGCCCCCTTTTCGGGCGCGGCGCCCTCGGATAGGGGATCGGGGCATGAGCCCAAAGAAACGCCGCACCCTTTTCCAACGCGTTCTCCGCTGGGGACCCTGGCACTACCGCTTTTGGCGAGAGGTGATCCGCCGCCCCTACAATTGGGCGTTCCGGACGCCCGCGGTGGTGGAGGTTGAGCCGCATTTTCCCGGAGCCTCGGAGCTGCGCGCCAAGTTCAGCTCGTTTCAAGCGGAGGCGGTCGAGACTTCGACCGGCCGGCCGCTGCCGGCCAACCACGAAATCATGCCGCACCAGCGCACTTTTTTCGACCACGACCAGATCCCGTGGCAGATGGTGACGCTGCGCGCCTACGGCTACGACTACCCCGAAAACCAGGCACGGATGCCGAGGATGCAGGACTTTCTTGTCCGCCATCCGGAGGTCGTATCGGCCGCTATTTCGGTCTTCCCGGCGGGCAAGCACCTGCGCCCGCACAAGGGCCCGTTTCGGGGTGTCTGGCGCTACCACCTGGCCTATCTTGTGAAGGAACTCGAGGGGGGCGGCACCGCCGCGGAGCTGACCATCGACGGGAAAACCTACCATCTCCACGAGGGGGACGACCTCCTTTGGGACGACACGTTCATGCACGAGGCTATCAATCGCTCCGACAGTCCCCGGATCGTCCTCTTGCTCGATGTCTTCCGGGCGGATCATCCCTGGTGGCTCGGCTGGTTGTCGCGGCTGGTTCTGATTGCGGCGCAATTCGGCCAACGCGTCGGTCGCATGCGCGAGCGTGCAGCGCTCCCCGGCTAGGCTCACATGGCGGCCATCTGGTTGTGGCGCCGCGAAATAAGCTCCTTGGCGGTCTCGACGGCGACAGCGGCATCGCGGCAATAGGCGTCCGCACCGATCGCGCGGCCAAACTCCTCATTGAGAGGGGCGCCGCCAACCATGACAATGTAGTCCTCGCGGATCCCCTTCTCGACCATCGTGTCGATCACAACTTTCATGTAGGGCATCGTGGTCGTCAGCAGGGCCGACATGCCGAGGATGTCCGGCGTCTCGCGCTCCAGCGCTTCGAGGTACTTCTCGACGGCGTTGTTGATGCCGAGATCCACAACTTCAAAGCCCGCCCCCTCCATCATCATGGAGACCAGGTTTTTGCCGATGTCATGGATGTCGCCTTTGACAGTACCGATCACCATCTTGCCGAGCCGCGGTGCGCCCGTTTCCGCCAAAAGCGGCTTCAGGATCGCCATGCCGCCTTTCATCGCGTCGGCAGCCTTCAGAACCTCGGGCACGAAAAGAATGCCGTCGCGGAAGTCGATGCCGACAATCCGCATCCCCTCGACCAGGGCTTTGGTCAGAACGTCATAAGGTGTCCACCCGCGCTCGAGCAGGATGTTCACGCCCTCAATCACCTCGTCACGAAGCCCATCATAGAGGTCGTCGAACATCTGCGGCACGAGCTCTTCGTCATCGAGCTCCGAGAGGATCAGGTCGTCTTCGTCGGACATGGGCGCACTCATCCGGCTAGAGGGTACGGGATGAGGGTGACGCGATGGGCAGGTCGCGCACGTTCACATGCGACAGTGTCGCAGTCGTTCCCGACTATCCGCGGCGACGGCGGCCGCGTGGCGCCCGTGCCGTGGTGCGCTCCGTGCCGTCCTGCTCAGAGGAAAACGCGCCGAGGGCATCGGCAATGGCGTCCAGCGTTGGCGGACCCTCGACCGGGGCAGCCGCAAGGCGGGTGCGCATTTCTGTCAAATGCTGCGGGCGCGTGCCGCAGCACCCACCGATGATCCGAGCGCCGCAGCGCCGCGCGAGGACCGCGTAGTCCCCCATCAGCGCCGGCGTGCCGTCATAGTGCACATGGCCTTCGACGAATTTGGGGATCCCAGCATTGCCTTTGGCAATAAGAGGCAGGGTCGGGCCGGCACTGGCAAGTCCGAGAACGGTGCGCAAGAGATCCGACGCGCCCACCCCGCAGTTTGCCCCGAAGGCCAGCGGGGGGTGCGGAAGAGTTCCTACAAGTCCCACCATATCGACCGCGGTCACACCCATCATCGTGCGCCCGGCCGTGTCAAAGCTCATCGTCCCGCACCAAGGCGCCCCATGGCGGGCGGCCGCGGCGGCGGCGGCGCGAAACTCCTCCGCCGAGGAGATCGTCTCCACCCAGATCACATCGGCACCGCCCTCGAGCAGACCTTCGATCTGCTCCGAGAACAGGTCCGTCGCCTCCGCTTCGGTCAGAGTGCCGACAGGCGCCAGAAGCTCCCCCGTCGGCCCGACGGAGCCCGCCACGACCACCGGGTGTGCAGCAGCATCCGCAGCCTCTCGTGCAATGCGTGCGGCGGCGGCGTTCAGCTCCGTCACCCGGTCTTCCGCGGCATGGAGGCGGAGGCGCGCCGCCGTGCCCCCGAAGCTGTTTGTCAGGAAGAGGTCTGATCCCGCGCCGATCGCCGATTCGTAGAGTGCCCGCACACGCTCCGGCCGCTCGACATTCCAGAGCTCAGGCGCCTCGCCTGCCTCGAGCCCCATATCGAATAGGTTCGTCCCAGTCGCCCCATCGGCGAGCAGCCACTCCCGCTCGCCAAGCAGCCCCTCGAGGGATGCCATCACGCGGCCCCCTTGGCCTGCTCTGCAATCGCGCGCACCCGAGCGATCATTGCGCGCAGGCCGTTGGAGCGCTGCGACGACAAATGCTGGTCGAGCCCGATCCGCCCCATCTCGGCAATCGCGTCCGTGGCGAGGATCTCATTTGCCGATTGGCCGTCATAGAGAGCCCTGAGAACAGCGATCAGCCCCTTGACGATCAGCGCGTCGCTGTCGCCGCGGAAAGATATCAGCGCGTCCGCCCCCTGCCCTTCGAGCACGGGAACCAGCCACACCTGGCTCGCGCACCCATCGACTTTGGTGGTCGCGGTCTTCTCGGCGTCGCGAAGTGGCGGCATCTCCTTGCCGAGCTCGATCACATGGCGGTAGCGATCCTCCCAATCTTCGAGGAAGTCGAAGGTGTCTACGATCTCTTCGAACGCTGTGCTGGCCATGGTCGTCTCCCACGCATCTGTCGCCCTTTAGGCCTTTCCCAGTGGCGCGTCCAGACGGGGTTTTCTTCGCGGCCGAGCTCCCGTATTCAAGCGGGATATTCGATGGGTGGGGTATGCGCCTTTTCAGTCTCGGCATCGCGGTTGCGGTGCTTCTCGGATGCTCGAACAACACGCCGGTTGAGCCGGACCCCGTGCCGGACCCGGCGCCCGAGGTCAGTCGCCGGGCGCTGTTGCCGAGTTTCGATGAGGTCGTGCCGGAGCCCGCACTCCGCGGACTGATCTTGCGCGTGGAGGCCACTGCGCCGACGCTCGGCTACGGACGGGCCGCGCTTCTACCTGTGGGGGATGGCCGGCCGGATGCCGACGGCATCGTGACCTACCAACTCCGGGCATTGGCGCCTCCGGCGCCGGGGACCGTTGGACCCGCATCAGCACGCCGCCTTATCGCCGCGACATTTGTGTCGGATGCGCGGCTCGACGACATCCAAGGGTTCCGCATCATCTCGCAGACCCGCGAGATCGTTATCCGCCGCTAGCCGGGCTCGGCGGGTGCAATTTCGACGATCCGCACGGTTCTGTCGGCCGCCGAGAGCGCAATCCGGCCCTCCCGCAAACGGACGGCATCCGCCCCAAAGACACGCCCGCGCCACCCCCGGAGCACTGCCAGATCGTCGCTTTCAGCGGCCGCGAGGTCTTCGAGATCCGCCGCGGACGCGATCAGCCGTTGCGCGACGCCCGTTTCCTCCGCCCGCGCCTTCAAGAGAACACGCAGGAGGTCGAGCAGGCTCTCGGAGGTTGGTTTGCGTCGTTTTTGCGCCTGCACCGCGGGCAGATCCGCCTCATCGAGGGCCATCGCGCGCGCGACCGATGCCAAAATGGCCTCCGCGATCTCACCGCGTCGTGCCTCACGGGTCAGAAGCCGCGACTTCGCCAAGTCGTCGAGCGTGCGGGGCCGCGTCGCTGCGACCTCGGTGATCACATCATCCTTGAAAATCCGCCCACGCGGTTGATTGCGCCGCTGCGCCTCCTCCTCCCGGTAGCGCGCGAGCTCGCGCACGACCGCGAGGAACCGCGGCGCTTGGCTCCGCGTCTTGACCCTGCGCCATGCGTCCTCCGGCCTTATTTCATAGGTGGCGGGATCGCTCAGGACTGCCATTTCTTCAGAAACCCAATCCGCACGGCCAGAACTCGCAAGCTCGGCTGCGAGCGCCTCGTAGATCTGCCGAAGATAGGTGACGTCGCCGAGGGCGTAGCGCATCTGCTTGTCGCTGAGGGGCCGCCTGCTCCAGTCGGTGAAGCGCGACGACTTGTCGAGACCCTGTTTGCAGATCGCCCTAACCAAGGTCTCATAACCCACCTGCTCGCCATAGCCGCAGACCATCGCTGCAATTTGAGTGTCAAACAGGGGCTCGGGGATGACACCGCCATCGACGCAAAAGATCTCGAGGTCCTGCCGAGCGGCATGAAAGACCTTCACCGTCGACGTGTCGCGAAAGAGCTCGTAGAGCGGTGCAAGGTCGAGGTCGTCTGCGAGAACGTCGACCAGAACGGCACCCTCATCCGTCTCGCCAGGCTGCGCCAACTGGATCAGGCACAGCTGTGCGTAGTAGGTGCGCTCTCTCAGGAATTCGGTGTCCACCGTGACGTAAGGGTGGCTCGCGGCTTCCGTGCAAAACGACGCGAGATCTGACGTCTTCGTGATCACTTTCATGGGCGTTGCATACACGCGGGGCGACGGGCTGGCCATGGTGAAACGCTGGGCGCTCGGCCGGTGCGGTCCTGTCGCCACGCAGGCCTCAGCGACGTCAGGATGCGTCCCCCAGATCCGGGACTGTCACGCGGACCGACAGCCCGCGGCCCGCGAGCCCGGACCCGGCCTCAACTGTTGCCCCGAGAAGGTCCGCCGCGCGCATCAGCCGCGCGAGGCCAAGTCCCGACCCTTCGACAATGTCGCGGGACTGGAGCATTTCGAAGGGCTCGAACATACGGGCGATCGAGGCTGGCGGAATGCCCCGCCCGTCATCCATGACGGTCACCGCCGCGGCCTTGTCGTCGGCCTCAACCCGGCAATGGATGCGCGCTGGAGGACTTGGATGATGCTTGCGCGCGTTGTCGAGCACGACCGACAAGATGTGATCGACAAGCGTTTGATCTGTTCGGAGCTCGCACTTGGTTCCATCGAGTACCAACGCGTCCGAGTTCTGACTTAACGTTTCCGCAGCGCAGCGGGTGCGTTCGAAGAGGTCGACGCGCGTCACGTTGAGGCGGTGCTCGGCCAGTAGCTGGTACATGAAGAAGTCGCGCGTCATCCGCTCCGACCGCTGAGCTTGCGCGACGATGGTGTCGAGTGTGTTTTGCACCTCGGGCGGCACTGTGACGCCCGCCTCCTCCAAGTCGTCGCGGATCCAATCGGGCAAGGATTTCACTGAACGCAGGGGCGACAAAAGGTCGTGGAGCGCACGCCGCAATGCTCGGGTCTCCGCCACGTCGCGGGGCACCCGCGGCACCGGCGCCAGTGCGCGGCTGGCATGCGCCTCCTGCCGCCGGGCAGCCGTCACAATTTGCTCTGTGTCAGAAGCGCACTAATGTCGTTGATCGCCTCGAGCGCCTCCTCCAGCATCAGGGCCTGCGCCATCGCGGCGTTAGTGTCCCCGAGATGGAGATCGGTCTTGAGGCCCTTCAGCTGGCGGCGCATTCGGCTGATCAGCGGCGCCAAGCGCGCCCGCTCCTTGCTGGACGGGTCTGTGTCGACGGAGTTCGGATTGTGCTGCTTTTGCGCAGAGCGCATGCTGAGCGTGCGCCCCGCCGCAAAGTTCGCAAAGGTCCGCTCCACCGCCTCGCGAAGCTCCGCACCCGTCAAGTCATCCTTCTTCAGATAGGCCATGCACCCGCTGTCGAAGGCTTCGGCCACAATGGTCTCCGAGCCGCGTCCGGACATCAGGATCAATGGCGTGCAGATCCCGAGCTCTCCGGCAAACACCTCTCGCGCAAGCTCCAGCCCACTGCCATCGGGCAGGTGGTAGTCAACAATCACAAGATCGACGACTTCGGTCTGAAGAATGGCGCGGGCCGTCTGCAAGTTGGACGTTTCGAGAAAGTTCAGTTCCAGCCCACTGCGCTGCGAAAGACGCGTCACGATCTGCCGGTCAAAGCGGGAGTCGTCGACCAACAGGCAATTGCGGTATGCGTGCTGAGGAACCGCGGCACCGTTCATATCCGCGGCGAGTGGAACCCTAATCGTTTGCATTGAACCAACCTGCCCTTATCGGTCCCTGTTTGGTGAAGCAGAAAGATTAACGATCCGTTATATCGGCGCCCGCTCAAACAGGGATCGGTGACCCACGCTGAGCTCGCCGGCCCGACGTTTGCCGCACGCCCAGTCCATGCCGTCCCACCTACTATGCCCGGTGATGGATCCCGGCGACATACACGTCTTTAGCCCAACGAGATGGCACCGCCCGTGCGCTAAGGCTCAACGGTCGGGCGCGGCAACGGGACAAATACTCAAACAACAAGAACATTCTAAAGCGCCGCTAGTGAACTCCACGCGCCTAGCTGTTTGATCGTGCGCTCCATTCGATGGAATGGACGGACACACTGCGGGCCGAGTGCGTCACGGGAGCGCCACGACCCCATTGACCGACAGGCGAATGCCCGCCTGCGCCGAGAGCGGCGCCCGCCGTCAGAGCGGCGATGCAGCGGTCGCAAGCGTCGACCGCGGAGCTGATCCGGGAGCTCGGGGTCAATCCGAAGACGGTTGCGAAATGGCCGGAAGCGCGCGACGGTCGACGACACAAGGACGGGACCGACAGAGCCTCGCTCAACCGCTCTGGGCGCGCAGGACGAGGCCATCGTCGTGGCCGTCCGGCGGCACACTCCGCCGGCGCCGGACGACGTTCGCCAGGCCCTGCAGCCGCCGGTCAGGCAGGATGCCGGCAACGGGTCGAGGCACCTGCCGCACGCAACTCACGCGATCATC
>JBCCWM010000107.1:0-12280 GCA_039193505.1 Pseudomonadota bacterium
TGCAGGACTATCTCGAGCGTGCGCGGACGACGCTCGATCTCGACTTTCTGGTCTGGAGCACGCTTTCCGACACAGGCCTTCCCGATGCCGCGCGGAAGGTCGCGCTTGCGGCGACCCCCGACGCCCCGAGCGCGCATCTGGTCCTGCTCGATGGCACGGCACTTCGCACCATCGCGCCCGACCTCGCCGACAGAGCGGCCCTGCCCCTCGTCCCGACTGAGGCCGCCCGCCCGATCCAGCGGGACGTCGAGGATCGTGGGATGGTCATCCTTGCCGCCCATCGGGCAAGTCCCGGCAATGCCGTCCTTTTCGGCGGGCGCCTTCTCAACCGCAATCTCGACGTGATCGACACGATGAACGCGCTCGTCTACCGCGACGAGGCCGGCAATGTCTCCCGAACCGGAACCACAACGCTCTTTCTTGAGGACGTTCGGATCTCAACCAATGTGCGGCTCTTCGAGGGGGAGCGGGCGCTTGGGACGCGGGTCTCCGACGTGGTCTGGCATCACGTGATGGAGGAAGGGCAGACGTGGCTCGACCGGGCTTTTGTCGTGAATGACTGGTACATCTCGGGGTATGTGCCGCTGACCGACATCACCGGCACGCGGATCGGAATGCTCTACACAGGCTTTCTCGAGGCGCCCTTCAACGCGGAGCGGAACGCAACGATAGCAGCGCTTGTGATCGCTTTCGTTGCGGTCATCGGGCTCAGCGTGCCGATGTTTCTCTGGCTTGCCCGCGGGATCTTCGAGCCGCTTGAGAAGATGACCGCGACGATGGCGGAGGTCGAGACGGGGACACTCCATGCACGGATCGGCCCTGTCTCGGGTCACACCGAAATCGGTGCGGTGGCGCGCCATCTGGACCGGCTCCTCGATCAGGTGGAGGACCGCGATGCCAGCCTCCGCGACTATGCCGACAACCTCAACACCCTCGTCGATCAGCGCACGGAGGAGCTGAAGGAGGCCAACAGAAAGCTCGAGGCGACGTTTGCGCAGCTGGTGATGGCCGAGAAACTCGCCACCGTGGGTGAGATCACCGCGGGCGTCGCCCATGAGATCAACAATCCCGTGGCGGTCATACAGGGCAATCTGGAGGTCGTGCGGATGGGGCTCAACGCCGAAAGCCGTGCCGCGCTCAAGACGGAGCTGGACCTGATCGACGCCCAGACCCACCGGATCAACATCATCGTCGGCAAGCTTCTGAACTTTGCCCGGCCGAACGAACTCTCCGACATGGCGGCGCGGGTCGACGCCGCCAAAGTGGTAGAGGAGACGCTGATCCTCGTCGCCCCGGATCTCCGCAAGCACAAGATCGAGATCGAGCTCAAGCACGCACCCTGCCCCGTGTTCCGCGCGGTGGAGCTTGAGGTGCAGCAAGTGATCGTGAACCTGGCCATCAATGCGGCTCAGGCGATGCAAAGCGGTGGTGTGTTGACGATCGAGACCCGTCCAGCGGAGCGCAGCGGCGTGGCGGGAACGGAGATCGTCGTGAAGGACACGGGCCCGGGCATCCCCGCGGACAAGATCGAACATGTGTTCGATCCCTTCATGACAACAAAGCTCGGCACCGGCTCGGGCCTCGGCCTATCGATCAGCCAAACCCTCGTGACCCGGGTCGGCGGGATCATCCGCGTCGAGAACATTCCCTCAGGTGGCGCCGCGTTTTTTGTCTGGTTTCCAGCCCTGGACAAAACGTCCAGTCCAGTCCTGCAAACGTCCGAGTGAGTGGACATTTTGTCCCTTGCGGAGGGACTTAACGGCACAAGGTGAGACGAGATGACCTTGCCGCGCTGCAGTGCAAAATGTTAAGTGACTGAAAACTCGTAAACATTTGGTTGACGCCAGAGCCTAGGGCCCGCAATTTGTGTCTGCCGATGACAGAGTCTCGGCATCAGGAGGGAGGGCCGCACCACCAGAACAGTGCCACCGACGCGGGTGATGCATCCTTCAGGTCATGCCTGAGGCAACAGTTCGCCACCATCGACCGCTGGCACAGGGCATCGGCACCAAGGGCGCAGCATAAGCGCACGGCCAACCCACCGAACGCACACTAGGGAGGAACAGATGACCAACCGACGAACACCAGGACGTCTGTCAGCGTCCGCCGCGGCCTTTGCCGTGGCGTCGACGCTGGCAGTGGCGGATGTGGCCGCCGCCCAGGAGACGCAGTATTTCCCGATCGCCAGCAGCCGCGTCGGCCCCTACTCAGCAATGGGCACAGGGTACTACGGCGCGCAGATCGACTACCTGAACTATGTCAACATGAATGGCGGCGTGAACGGTGTCATGCTGACCTGGCAGGAGTGCGAGACCGAGTACAACGCGGTGAAAACCGTCGAGTGTTACCAGCGCCTCCTCGAGAAGGACGGTCAGCGCATCGTCGTCTTTGACACGCTCGGCACGCCCGGCGCCTATGCCGTGATCAACCGGATGGCCGAAGATGAGGTCGTGCTCGCCCAGTACGGCTACGGCAGGACGGACGCCGCAGACGGCCGCGTGTGGCCCTGGGTCTTCAACGCGGCCAGCCATTACTGGTCCCAGATCGCCGTGAAGATGAAGTTCATGGCCGAGCAGGAGGGCGGCATCCCGAACATGGAAGGTAAGAAGATTGTGCATCTGCACATCGACTCTGCCTATGGGCGCGAGCCCCTGCCCGCCATGCGGTCGATCTCGGAGGAGTGGGGCGTCGAACTCGTTGAGATTTCGATCCCGCCCCCCGGCCTCGAGCAGCAGTCGCAGTGGCTCCAGATCCGCAAGGAGCGCCCGGACTGGGTGACCTTCTGGGGCGCAGGCTCCGGCATGAACTCAACCGCGATGACCAATGCCGCACGGGTCGGGTTTCCGCGGGATCGGATGATTTATGTCACCTTCGGCGCGGCCGAGGAGGACATGTATCCCGCCGGTGATGCCGCCGAGGGCACCTATGCCATGGCTAACGCCCTTCCCGGCACGGACTACCCGCTGGTCCAAGCGATCACCGAGCAGGTCTATGGGTCGGGCAACGGCAACCTTGCCGACGAGAGCCGCATCGGGACCGTCTATTGGAACCGCGGGCTCGGTGCCGCCGTGACCTACATCGAGGCGCTCCGCCTCGCGCAGGAGATCCACGGCAAGGTCGGCCAGGCGGTCACCGGGGCCGAGTTCCGGGACGGCTATGAGGCGCTCAACATGACCGAGGAGCGGCTCGAGGAACTCGGCATCGCCGGCATGCTCGCCCCGTTCTCGATCTCGTGCGAGAACCATGAGGGTGCGGGTAAGTTCGCGATGATGCAGTGGGACGGTGAGCAGTTCCAGCAGGTCTCTGGCTGGGAAGCGCCGCTCGATCCGAGCTACATTCGCGGGCTGGTCGAGGCCTCTGCCGCGAAGTTCGCCTCCGAGAACGGCATCACACCCAAAGACTGTTCCTGACTTGAAACCGGTTCGGACCGGGGGCCTTGCCCCTCGGTCCGGCAGCCCATCCCGGTCGCGGCCGAGTGGCGCCGCGCACGGAGACGCCACCCCTGGGATCGCCGACACATGACCGAACCATCGGACAACATTCTTGAAATCGACAGCATCGAAGTCGTCTACGACAGCGTCATTGCCGCGTTGCACGACGTCTCCCTGAGCGTTCCACGGGGCAAGATCGTGGCACTCCTCGGCGGAAACGGCGCTGGCAAAAGCACAACGCTTAAGGCCGTCTCGACGATGCTCGGCTCCGAACGGGGCAAAGTCACGCGCGGGACCATCACCTATGACGGCGCGCCGGTGACAAACCATGATCCGTCCGTGATGGTTGGCCGCGGCATGGTCCAAGTGCTCGAAGGGCGTCGCTGCTTCGGTCACCTGACCGTGGAGGAGAACATCATCGCCGGGGCCTATTCCCGGCGCCTCTCGAAAATCGAGATGAAAGCTGAGCTCGAGAAGATCTACGGCTATTTCAACCGGCTCCGGGACAAGCGCAAAAGTCAGGCCGGCTACACCTCGGGCGGTGAGCAGCAAATGGTCGCCGTCGCCCGCGCCATGATGGCAAAGCCCAAGATGCTGCTCCTCGACGAGCCCTCGATGGGTCTCGCGCCGCAGCTGGTGGCTGAGATCTTTAATATCGTCCAAGAACTAAACGCCAAGGAAGGGGTCAGCATCCTCTTGGCCGAACAGAACACCAACGTCGCGCTGAAGAACGCAGACTATGGCTACATCATCGAGACGGGGCACGTGATGCTGCACGGCGTCGCAAGCGACCTCATGAACGACGATAAGGTGAAGGAGCTTTATCTTGGTATCTCCAAAGAGGGGCGCAAGAACTTCCGCGACGTCCTCAGAGAAGAAAGCACGGCCCATGCCGATCTTCACCACCACTAGGGTCGAGCCATGACAACGGCATTTGCACGCAGTTTCCCGATTGGCGGTCCGGTTCTCGAGGTCAACAACATCTCGCTGAGCTTCGGGGGCGTCAAAGCAATCACCTCGTCGTCCTTCAAGGTCCTGAAACACGAGATCAAAGCGATCATCGGCCCTAACGGCGCCGGCAAGAGCTCGATGCTCAACTGCATCAACGGCATCTACAAACCGCAGGAGGGCACGATTGCGCTGAACGGCGAGGTGCTGGACAAGATCTCGCCCAACATCATCGCGCAGCTCGGCGTGTCTCGGACGTTTCAGAACCTCGCACTCTTCAAACGGATGTCGGTGCTCGACAACATCCTCGTCGGGCGACGCCTCCACATGACTGCCAATTTCCTCGAAGTGGCCTTTCAGATGCCTCGCGCTCAAAAGGAGGAGGCCGAGAACAGGGAGCGCTGCGAGGAGATCATAGACTTCCTCGAGATCCGGCACATCCGCGACACGCCGGTCGGCAAGCTGCCCTACGGTCTTCAAAAGAAGGTGGAGCTTGGCCGGGCACTTGCGACCGAGGCGAGCGTTCTCCTCCTCGATGAGCCGATGGCGGGAATGAATGTCGAGGAAAAGCGCGAGATGTGCCGCTTTATCCTTAAGGTCAACGACGAGATTGGCACGACGATGGTCCTGATTGAGCACGACATGGGTGTGGTCATGGACATCTCCGACAATGTCGTCGTTCTCGACTACGGCAAGATCATCGCCGACGGCCCGCCCGACGAGGTGCGCGCAAACCAGGATGTGATCGACGCCTATCTGGGGGTGGCTCATGATTGAGTTTCTGTTCTTCATCGAGGTGGTCGTCGCCGGCCTTCTGGCGGGCACGATGTACTCGCTCGTCGCGCTCGGGTTCGTGCTGATCTACAAGGCGTCCTCCACCTTCAACTTCGCCCAGGGCGCGATGGTCTTTTTCGCGGTCCTCTCCTTCGTGGGCTTCATGGAGCTCGGGCTGCCCTTCGTCGTGGCGTTCTTCGTCACGATCCTCCTTATGGTCGGGGTCGGCTTCCTGACCCAGCGGCTGGTCCTGCAACCGCTGATGAACGAGAGTGAGGACACGATCCTGATGGCGACCATCGGGCTCGGCTTCGTGCTCGAGGGGTTGGCGCAGGCGGCCTGGGGCGTCGAGGTGCGGCGGCTCGACCTCGGGATCGGCGACTTTCCGATCCCCTGGATCATCGACGCGACCGGTCTTTTCATCAGCGCGCTCGACCTCACCGCGGGTCTGGTGGCGGCCGGGCTGATCATCAGCCTGGCCCTCCTCTTCAAGTACACCAAGATGGGTCTCGGCCTCCGAGCTGTGGCCGACGATCCAGGCGCTGCGAGCTCCATCGGGATCCCGCTCAGCTCCATCATGCTCATGGTCTGGTCGGCCGCCGGGGTCGTCGCACTGGTGGCGGGGATGATGTGGGGGGCGCGGGCGGGCGTTCAGTTCGCCCTGGTCGACCTGGCGCTGAAGGCGCTGCCGGTGCTGATCATCGGGGGGTTCTCCTCGATCCCCGGTGCGATCATCGGCGGGTTGATCATCGGCGCCTCCGAAAAGGTGCTCGAGGTCTATGTCGGGCCCTATTTCGGTGGCGCAATCGAGGGCTGGGCGCCCTTCGTTCTGGCCATCTTCTTCCTCTTGTGGCGGCCTGAGGGCCTCTTCGGCGAAAAAATCATCAGGCGGGTGTGAGGATATGAGAGCGCAACCGGTACTTCTGAGCTATTCCCGCACGGACATCACCAACTTCATCGTACTTATGGCACTCGGCTTCGCGGTCGTGCCGCTCTTCGTACAGTCCGACTACTGGTACTCGTCGATCTTGATCCCCTGGCTCTGCCTCTCTCTGGCGGCGATCGGACAGCAGATCGTGATGGGGTATGCGGGCCAGCTGGCCCTGGGGGCGGCGGGGTTCATGGCCGCTGGCGCCTTCGCGCTGTTCAATCTCGAACTGCGGCTGCCCTTTGTGCCGTTTCCGATCAACCTGATCTTCTCCGGGATGATCGCTGCGGCCTTCGGGATCATTTTCGGACTTCCGAGCCTTCGGGTGCGCGGCATCTACCTCATGGTCGCGACGCTCGCCTCGCAGTTCTTCATCATCTGGATGATCGACAAGTTCGGCTGGTTCAAGAACTACGACACCTCGGGCATCATCACCGCGCAGGACATCGTGATCTTCGGCAGGGAATTTACCTCGCCCCTGGAGATGTACCTCGTGGTCCTGGTCGTCGTGACCGTGATGACGATGCTTGCGATCAACATGACCCGCGGCAGCACCGGGCGAAACTGGATGGCCGTGCGCGACATGGACATCGCGGCCGAGAGCATGGGGATCTCGCTCCTCCGGACCAAGCTCCAAGCCTTTGCCATCAGTGCGTTTTTCTGCGGCGTGGCCGGCGCGCTCTTCGCCTTCACCTATCTCAAGTCGATGGAGCCTGTGGCGTTCGACATCAAGCTCTCGTTCCGGATCCTCTTCATGGTTATCCTGGGCGGTCTCGGCACGATCAACGGCGCCTTCATTGGGGCGGCATTCATCCTGCTCTTCCCAGTGGTGCTCAACACGCTCGGCAACGATCTCTTCCACGGCATGATAGATGCCACGATCATCTCTTCGATCGAGCTTGTTGTGTTTGGTGTCCTGATCATTCTCTTCATGATCTACGAACCGCTCGGCATGGCGAAACTCTGGGAGCGGATCACGCAGCGGCTGACGTTCCGGCGCACACCGAAACCTGCGGCCAGCCCTGCGGCAGACGCAACCTGAGACACATCGGGCGGCGGGACGGCGCAGTCCCGCCGCCGCTCACCCAAGCGGTGTGACCATTGGGGTTCCAGAAACGGGATCGGCGAAGACCCTAGACGCCAGCCCATAGATGTCTCTGATCATCTCCTCGGTGACAGTGTCGCTCGGCGCACCTCGGTGCCGCACGTCTCCACCGGACATCACAACAATATCGGTGGCATACCGGGCCGCCTGCGCGATGTCGTGCAAGACGGCAACGACGGTTTTCCCGGCGCGGTTCAGGCCCTGGATCAGGTTCAGAACCTCGTACTGGTAACGGATGTCGAGAAAACTGGTTGGCTCGTCAAAGAGGACATTGGGCGTGTCCTGCGCAATCACCATGGCCACGAAGGCTCGCTGGCGTTGACCGCCTGACAGATCGCTGACCAAACGAGTTGCGAGCTCGCCAAGTGCAACGGTCTCGATTGCCTCAGCAATCTTGGCATCGTCGGCGGCTGTCCGGAAGCCAAACAGGTTTTGATGCGGCGCGCGACCATAGGCGACCAGCTGTTCGACCGTGATCCCCGGCGGCACGATCGGATGCTGAGGCAGGACCGCGACGCGCTTGGCCACCTCCTTCGTGCGCAGCATCGCGATGTCGTCTCCGCCGATCGAGACACGTCCATCGCCCGGTCCGATCTGACCGGCGATCGTCTTCAGAAGTGTCGACTTCCCGCAACCGTTGGGGCCGATCAGGGCCGTCAGGCTGCGCTGACGGATCTCGAGGCTCACGTTTTGGAGCCGAAACCCCTCATAGCCGCCGCTCAACGCCTCGAGACGAATGCTCATGAGCGGGCTTCGATCTGGCGGGTGAGCATCAGGTAGACAAAGAAGGGCGCGCCGAAGAGGGCGGTTAGGATGCCGGCAGAGATCTCGACGGGCGGCGCCACCGCCCGCCCGGCCGCGTCGGCCGTCACGACAAGAAGGGCGCCCACAAGGGCCGCAACGGGCAGGAGGCCGCGGTGCTGGCCGCCCACCAGCATGCGCGCGATGTGGGGCGCCATCAGACCGACGAACCCGAGCACTCCGACCACACTGACCGAAACCGAGGCCAAAAGCGCCGCCACGGCGAGGAGGACCAGCCGCTCCAGCCTGACATTCATGCCGAGCGCCGTGGCCTGGGCCGATCCCAGGCGTATGATGTCGAGCCGGTAGGACAGCGCCAGGCCGACGAGGAGGAGCGGGGCAAGGATCGGAGCCACAGTCCCGACATGGCTCCATCCCCGCGACCAGAGCGACCCGGTGAGCCAGACGAGGGGCGCAGACACGGCGTAGCTGTCGGCTGTCACGAGGATGAAGTCGACGCCGGCATCGGCCGTGAACCCGACGGCAATGCCGATCACGGCGAGCCGGGCGGGAGACACCTGTCGAAGCTCAGAGAGGACATAGAGGAGCGCGGCCGCAGCGATGCCCCCGACCACGGCGCTCAGTGGCACCCACCCCGGAGGCAGATCGGGCAGAGCGAGAACGGCGATCAGTACCGCCAATGCAGCGCCGGAGTTGATCCCGATAATCTTTGGGCTTGCGAGAGGGTTGCGGAGGAGGGCCTGGATGATCGCACCCGACACGCCAAGCGACGCGCCGGTGACAACGGCCAGCCACGTCCGCGGCAGGCGTGAGCGGGTGATGATGAAAGTCTGCTGCGGTCCGTCGAGATCGAAGAGGGTGTTCAGGATGACCGGCACGGGGACCCGCACGGCACCCACCGCAAGACTCGCCATCGCGGCGCAGAGAAGAAGACCGGACAGGAAGAGGATCGCACGAACAGGGCTCATTCCAGGTCCTTTGTGCGCACGGCGAGCCAGAGAAACCAAGGCGCGCCGATCAACGCCGCGACGACGCCGATCGGTGCCTCGACAGGCGCGGTCAGGATCTTGGACAGACCATCCGCCGAGAGCATCAGGCCTGCGCCGAGGGCCGCCACGGCAGGCACCAGAACCGTGTGCTCGCCCCCGAAGAGAAACCGCGCCAGATGCGGCACGACCAGCCCGGTGAAGGCGATCGGTCCCGCGACGGACACGCTGACGCCCGCCAACACCGCCGCGAGCATCATACCGAGGAAGAGCGTCACGCGAGGATCGGCGCCAAGACCCTGCGCCGCATCCTGACCGAGTGAGATCAGATTGAGGCGTTGCGAGAGCGCCAGCGCCGCCGCGAGGCCCGGCAGGGTCGAAAACGCGAGCTGTGTTGTCTCGACCCAGCGAATGTCGGTAATGTCACCCACGGTCCAGCGCACGACGCTCCGCGCGATGTCGTCCTCGAGCGTGAAGGTGAACCGCACCATTGCGTAGGAGAACGCGCCGACGGCCACGCCCCCGAGAATGAGGCGCATGGCGTCCATCCGCCCTCGAAATCCACCCGCGATTGCAAAAGTCAGGAGGCCTGCGCCGAAGGCGCCGAACACCGCCATCGCGTCGGGGCCGACACGACCGAAGACGGGCACGACGAAGGCAAGCGCGAGGCCCAAGGCGGCACCTTGGTTGATCCCCAAGATCGCGGGGGAGGCCAAGGGATTGCGCGTGATCGACTGCAGAATAAGCCCCGCCAAACCAAGGTTCGCCCCAAGGCATGCCGCCGCCAGTGTGCGGGGCGCTCGGATGTCCCACAGAACCGTCTGTGTCAGCAAATCTCCGTCAAAAAGCGACAGAAGGCCAACATCCGACCGTCCGCCGGTGGCCAGCGAGAGAAGCGTGCCCCCCAGAACACCACATGTCAGAAGCGCGATCAGCGCGCCTCGGGCGGGACTGGCGCGCACTGGCGCCTTTCTCAATCGATCTTGTCCATGATCTCCACAAGATCGGCCGCCGTTAGCTCCGCCGCCAACATGCCGCGAAGCCGCGACCAGTTGTGCGCCGTTACGTTGAAGACCGTACCGTCGGAGACGGCGCTCAAACCGTCGAAAAGCGCTTCGCCCGTCCAGCTGTCGACATGACTTGGGTCGGCATACTCACCAAAGATCAGGATGTCCGGATTGATTTCCGAGAGCTGCTCCAAGGTTGTCGGAACGTAGGTCTTTTCGTAGAGCCCGCCGGCACCGTCGGGTTCCATCGTGGAGCTGAACCCAAACATCTCCAGCAGCGACCCATTGTAGGAGACCGGGCTGTGGAGCCAGAGACCCGTCGCGTTTGTCACTCCGAACTGCGCCGAGAGCCCTTCAGCCTTCGGCGCAATCTGGGCGACATATTCGGCCATTGTCGCCTTGTGCTCTGCAACGCGAAGGGCCATGTCCTCGGCCTTGCCGATCGCCTCGCCGATCACGGTCATCTGGTCGACGGAGGCGTGATAGTCGCCGCCCAAGCTGTCGAGGACGATGGTCGGTGCGATCTCAGACAGCGTCCCATAAGCCTCTGAGTGACGGTTCTTGTCGGCGATAATCAGATCCGGGGCAAGCGAGGCAATGATCTCAAGGCTCGGCGTCTTTCGGGTGCCGACAGAAACCCACTCGTCCCCGATAACGGCAGTGTACTCAGGGATCACCCGCTCACGCTTGTTGTCGTCGGCGATCCCGACCGGGGCGACGCCAACCGAGGCCAGCGCATCGATGTAGCTGAACTCGAGAACCACGATCCTTTGCGGATCGTCTGGAACGGTGGTGGTGCCGAGATCGTGTGAGATTTCACCTGCGGCCACTGCCGTGGCGCACAGCCCAAGCAACACCGACACAGCGCAAAGACGACGCATCTGCTTCTCTCCTGTTGGCTTGATTTGGGCTTGCTGCGCCCTGGGCGCAGCTGGCGTAACGTCAACCTACCTCAGTCCTGCGACGGAAAGAAGGGGACTTCGGCCCGCCTCGCATCGAGGCCGGGTCCAGACCTCCGAGCGCCGTCGGCGGTTCGGTCGGGGGGCGGCGCGACGCCTCTGTGCGTCCAAGTGCGGGCCGATGCCGCACACTTATGTGTCACCGACGGGCATATCTCCTGCCCAAGGGGACAAAAGCGACGGGGTGGGTGGTCTTCACCTTCCTACGTCGTACACTGGCGCATACGTGATTGCGGAGAGGACCATGACCGACCCAGTCGACGCACTGTCGGATCTCGAGACGCTCGCGGCGCGAATCCGCGGAGATTTCCGCGATCTGTGCTTGCCGCCTTCGAACTGGGTGAAGCCGCGGGACGGTGTGATCGATGTCGTGGTGATTGGGGGCGGCATGTGCGGCCTCCTCGCCTGGCAGGCCCTGACCGCGCGGGGGATCCGGAACACCGCAATTCTCGACCGGAGCGCCGAGGGGCATGAGGGCCCCTGGGTCACGTATGCGCGTATGGAGACGCTCCGCTCCCCCAAACATTTGACCGGGCCATCGCTCGGGATGGGTCCACTCACCTTCCGCGCGTGGCACCGGGCCGGATTTGGCGAGGCGGCCTGGGAGGCCCTCGACAAGATCCCGCGGCCGATGTGGATGGAGTATCTCCGCTGGTACCGCGATGTCCTGGAGATCCCGGTGCAAAACGGCGTGTCGGTGAACAGAGTCCAAGCGGACGGCGATCTTCTGCGGCTGGAGGTCTCGGGGATGGACCGCCCGAGCCTCCTCTGCCGCAAACTTGTGATGGCAACGGGGCGGGACGGCACCGGGGGGCCGAACATCCCGTCCTTTGTGGACGGCGTGCCGCGGCGTGTCTGGGCGCATTCGGCCGATGAGATCGATTTTCCGGCGCTCCGCGGGCGGCGGGTGGCCGTGATCGGAGTTGGCGCATCCGCGGTGGACAACGCGGCCGAGGCGCTCGAGGCCGGCGCGGCCGAGGTGCGCCACATCGTGCGCCGGGCCGAAATGCCAACGATCAACAAAATGATGGGCATCGGATCGACGGGGTTCACATACGGGTATCCGGATCTGTCTGACGCGTGGCGTTGGCGATTCATGAATTACTCCTTCGCCACGCAGACGCCGCCGCCCCACGGCTCAACGCTTCGTGTCAGCCGTCACCCGAACGCCTATTTCCACTTTGGTCGCGCCGTCACCTCGGTCGAGGAGCGGGGCGGTCTCGTGCGCCTCGGCTTTGGCGACGGTTACGCGATGGAGACCGACTACGTCATCCTTGGGACCGGCTTCACCACAGACCCGATGGCACGCACGGAGTTCGGCCCCGAGGCCGACGCCATCGAGCTCTGGCGCCACGTCTACACACCGCCCGCGGAGGAGCA
>JBCCWM010000108.1:0-12203 GCA_039193505.1 Pseudomonadota bacterium
CTATCGCCGCGCGGTCTGCGGGCGCGACATCGCGATGGTCTTTCAGGACCCGATGACGAGCCTCGACCCGCTCTTCACCGTCGGAGACCAGATCGCCGAGGTCCTGGTGCACCATCTCGGCCTCTCGCACGGGGCCGCGCGGTCGCGGGCGATCGAGCTGTTGGATCTGGTCCAGATCCGGCAGCCCGACAAACGGATCGACCAATACCCGCACGAGTTCTCGGGCGGCATGCGCCAGCGCGTGCTCATCGCGATGGCGCTGGCGAGCGAGCCGGATCTCTTGATCGCGGACGAACCCACCACAGCGCTCGATGTGACCGTTCAGGCCGGCATCCTGACGCTGCTCGGGGAGTTGCAGCGGGAGCTCTCGCTCGCCGTCCTGATGATCACCCACGACCTCGGCGTTGTGGCGCAGCTTTGCCAAGATGTGGCGGTGATGTATGCCGGCGAGATCGTCGAGGACGGGCCGGCCAGTCTGATGTTGCACAGGCCCGCCCATCCCTACACGGCCGGGCTGGTCGCCGCGACGCCAACACTCGCCGAGACGCGCCAAAGGCTACAGACGATTGACGGCCAGCCGCCCGATCTCCGCCGGCCGAGGGGCGCATGCAGCTTCAGGCCACGCTGCGGCAACGCCGTCGACGCCTGCGAAACGGCTCCTGATCTGGTGCGGAAGGCCGCTCCGGGACGTCTCGCCTGCCACAACCCGGTCCAGTCCGCCATCGCCGCGGTCACGGACACGGCACATCCCAAGCGGACGGGCCGGCGGGACGCGCCCTTGGTGGAGGTGCGGGACCTCTCCGTGCACTACCCGATCGGGCGCGCCGCACTCTTCGGCAAGCGCAGCGTGCTCAAGGCGGTGGATGGGATCAGCTTCGACATCTGGCCGGGCGAGACCCTCGGGCTCGTGGGCGAGAGCGGATCGGGGAAGACGACGACCGGGCGAGCGGTCCTCCGCGCCATCGATCCGACCGCCGGATCGATCAAGTTCGACGGGCGCGAGATCACAACCCTCGGACGCGAGGCGCTCCGCCGGATGCGGCGGGACATGCAAATCATCTTCCAGGACCCGTATTCGAGCCTCAACCCCCGGATGACGGTGGAGGACATCGTGGCCGAGCCGCTTCTGGTCCACGGGATCGAAACCGACGCGGCGAAACTCCGCGACCGGGTGGCCCGCCTGTTGGAGCTTGTGGGCCTGCCGGCCGACGCCGCCAGCAGACACCCACATGCCTTCTCAGGCGGCCAGCGCCAGCGCGTTGGGATCGCCCGCGCCCTGACGCTCGAGCCGCGGTTCATCATCGCGGACGAGCCCGTTTCGGCCCTCGACGTGTCGATCCGCGCGCAAGTCGTGAACCTGATGCAGGACCTCCAGGCCCGGCTGGGGCTGACCTACCTCTTTATTGCCCACGACCTCGCAGTCGTGCGCCACATCGCCGACCGGGTGGCCATCATGCAGGCCGGCCGCATCATCGAGATCGGCCCGGTCGAGGAGGTCTATGCCAACCCCGCCAAGGACTACACCCGCGCCCTCCTCGCCGCGGTTCCGGAGATCGGCGACGCGCGGAGGGAGAGCGCCTAGCGTGGACGGTCTCGGCGGCAGCGGCGTGATCTCGGTGGCCTTCGCCATCGGCTTCGTGGTCGTGATGTTCGGGGCAGTGGTTCAATCGACCTCCGGCATCGGCTTCGGCCTTGTGGCCGCACCGCTTCTCGTTCTGATCGATCCGGACTTCGTGCCGGGCACGGTGATCTTTCTCGGCATCGTGGTGAGCCTCCTCTCGACCTTGCGCGACGCGCGGGATGTGAACGCGACCTTGGTCGCCGCCGGGATTGCGGGTCGCCTGCCGGCGGCCATCCTTGCCGCGTCGCTTCTGGCGAGCCTCTCGGAGGTCCTCTTTCAGATCATCTTCGCGGCGCTGATCCTCCTCGCCGTGCCCTTGTCCCTCTTTGGGCCAAGCGTGCGGCCGAGCGTGCCGGGCGTGGCCCTCGCCGGTGTGCTCTCGGGCTTTATGGGGACATTGACCTCGGTCGGTGCACCGCCCTTTGCAATCGCCCTCCAGAACGCGCCGCCGCACCAGATGCGGGCGACGCTGAACGCTGTGCTCCTCCTCGGGGCCTGTGTCTCGCTGGTCTCCCTCGCGGCCTTCGACCGCTTCGGCTGGGCCGACATCATGCGTGGGATCGCCCTTCTGCCGGCCGTCTTCCTCGGGTACCACGCCGCCCGCTTCATCATCCGGGCGCCGGCAACAGCCTCGTGGTTGCGCCCCGCCGTGCTGGGGCTCTGCCTCCTGGCAAGCATCGTTTTGATCCTGCGGGCCAGCGCGGCACTGGCGGTGAGCTAAGCCGCCATTCGAATTCTGGCTCCGCCCGCGCTATCCTTGAGGGAACAACAGAGGGGACACACATGGCGCACATCAAACCGACCGGCAGTTTCGTCGCGCTCATCACGCCGATGAACGCGGATGGCAGCATCGACTACCCGGGGTTTCGCGATCTTCTGAGCTTTCATGCCGAGAACGGGACGCGCGCGGCGCTGATCATGGGCTCGACGGGCGAGGTCTCGCTGCTGACCCCGGAGGAGAAGCGCACGATCATCACCGAGACCGTCAAGATGCGCCCCCAGGGAATGCAAATGTACTACGGCTGCTCGGGCAACAACACAGCAGCCACCCTCGAGATGGTGCGCTATGCCGAGGCCGCCGGCGCGGACGGCGCCATAATCGCCGCACCCTCCTACATCTGTGCGCCAAGCGCCGACATCGCGGATTATGTCGAGGAGATCTGCGACGCGACCGACCTCGCCATCGGGTTTTACAACAACCCGCCGCGGGTGAAGACGGATCTCCACTGGGACGACATGCTGCGATTGGCAAAGCACCCCAACATGGTCGTTCTGAAGGAGAGCACCACGCGGGTGGGTCAGGTGGCGCAGATGTGCGCGGCCAAACCAGATCTCTCAATCATGTGCTGTTGTTCGCCCAATCTGGGGCTGGTCGTGCCGACAATGTCGCTCGGCGGGCATGGCACGGCGAACATGACCGGCAACATCATTCCGCGGGAGTTTGCGGTGATCTCGAAACCCTGGGAGGGCGCTGAGGATGCGGTGGCCTTCAAGGAGGCATACCTCGGCAATCTCTACATGCTGCATTTTGCGTACTCGGCGATCAATCCGGTCGCGATCAAAACACTGATGCGCGCTGTCGGGTTGCCGGCTGGCCCCCTCCGCAAACCGCTGAAGCCGCTCGATCCCATTGCCTTGCAGCGCGGGCTCGACATCGCGGCGGCGCTCGAGCTCGACCGGAGCTACGGCTACAAGCTGAAGGCCGATCTCGTTGCATGACGGCGCTTCGCGTCACTCTGATCACCGGCGCCTCGAGCGGGATCGGGGCGGCGACCGCGCGACGCCTCGCCGGGATGGGCGAGGCGCTCTTTCTGACCGCCCGTGGCGGCGTCGATGGCGGCAAGATCGGCGCACTTGAGACCGTCGCGGACGACGCGCGCCGGGCTGGTGCCACGGTTGAGACGCTGGTCGCGGATCTTGGAGAGCCCGGAGCCGGCACATCCGTTGTCGAGGCGGTGCTCAGTCGCTACGGCAGTCTGGACCGGCTGGTCTCCAACGCAGGGTTCGCCGTCGCCGGCTCCCTCAGCACGACGCCGGAGGAGAGCCATGAGAGCTCGATGCAGGTCATCTACCACGCGTTCCTCGATCTTGTCCGCGCCGCCGAACCCGCGCTGACGGACGCCCCCCAGGGCCGGGTGGTCAATGTGAGCTCATTCGTGGTGGATCAGGTGCCGGGCGGGCGGGCGTTTCCGGCGACAGCGGCGGCAAAAGGCGCTGCCGACGCGCTCGCGCGCACGCTGGCGGTGGAGTTTGCGCCGAAGGGGATCACAGTGAACTCGGTCGCGCCGGGGTTCACCGAGAAGGAGAGCCACGGTCACACCGCGATGTCGACCGGGGCGTGGGAGGCTGCGGCCGCGCTCACACCCACCGGGCGGCTGGCAAAGCCCGCCGACATTGCGGCGGCGATCGCGTTCTTCCTGAGCGACGAGGCCGAGCACATCACGGGGCAGACGCTCCGCGTTGATGGCGGGCTTTCGCTGGTCTAGCGAAGTGCGACCGTTTCCGGCACCGAGGGACCCGTGTGGAGCGGTGGGCCCGACTGAACGCGGAAAACCCTGGCGGTTTCGGCAGAGCCACGTAACGTCGCGCTGAAGTGTGGGCGCAGGGGTATGCTGGATCTCATCGTCAAAAAGGCTCGGCTGCCGGACGGGCGCGGGCCGCTCGACATTGCGGTCAAAGGTGAGACGATTGCCGAGATCTCACCGCAGATCGACGCATCGGCGGCAGAGGACATCGATGCCGCCGGTCAGCTTGTCGCCCCGCCCTTCGTCGACCCACATTTCCATATGGACGCGACCCTCAGCCTCGGGCAGCCGCGCCTCAACCAGTCGGGAACCCTGCTGGAGGGGATCGCGCTCTGGGGGGAGCTGAAGCCGCTTCTGACCGCCGAGGCGGTGATGGAGCGCGCCCTCAGGTATTGCGATCTCGCCGTGTCCCAGGGGCTCCTGGCAATTCGGACGCATGTCGATGTCTCGACCGCACCCCTGGTCGGTGTCGAGGCCCTGCTCGAGGTTCGGAAGCGGGTTGCGCCCTATATCGACCTGCAACTCGTGGCCTTCCCGCAGGATGGGCTCTACCGCGCGCCCGGGGCGGAGGAAAACCTTCTCCGCGCGCTCGACATGGGTGTCGATGTCGTCGGCGGCATCCCGCATTTCGAGCGCACGATGGCCGATGGCGCCCGCTCCGTGACGCGGCTCGCCGAGATTGCCGCAGAGCGGGACCTGATGCTGGATCTTCATTGCGACGAGAGCGATGACCCGCTGTCGCGCCACATCGAGACGCTGGCTGCCGAAGCGACGCGCCTGTCCCTCGGCGACCGCGTGGTGGCAAGCCACGTGACGGCCATGCACTCCTACGACAACTACTACGCAACGAAACTGATACCGCTGATCGCCGAGGCCGGCCTGACTGTCGTGCCCAACCCTCTGATCAACATCACGCTTCAGGGCCGCTCGGACACCTATCCGCGCCGCCGCGGTCTGACGCGCGTCGCCGAGCTTCGCGCGGCCGGGGTCACTGTCGCCTTCGGGCAGGACTGCACCATGGACCCGTGGTATCCGCTCGGCTCCGCCGATATGCTCGACGTGGCGCATATGGCGATACACGCGGTCCCGATGACCTCGCGCGATGCGATGGCCTGGGCGTTCACGTCCGTCACGTTGAACGGCGCCAAGGCGATGGGCCGCCCCGATCCGGAGCTGCGGGTGGGCGGACCGGCGAGCATGGTTGTCCTCCAGGCACGCGACCCGATCGAGGCGGTGCGGCTGAGGGCAACGCGGCTCGCGGTCATCCGGAACGGCAAGATCCTCGCCCGGACGCCGCCGCGGATGGCGGAGCTCTGCCTCCCCGACCGCCCCGGCGCGCTCGACCCGGCCGCATACGCGCCAGCCGCCGAAGACGCCCCAACATCAGACCATCAGAGAGGACCCCACGCATGACAGTCTCAAACACGCGGCGCCAGCTTCTGACCGCGGCCGCAGCGACCCTTGCGCTCCCCGCCTATCTGCGCCGCGCCTCCGCGCAAACCGTGACCAAGGTCGCCGCCGTCCACATGTCGCCCGTCGAGAACGCCTGGAACAGCCGGATCCACCTTGCATATCAGGAGGCCGCAGCCGCAGGCACCATCGAGTACGAATTCTCGGAGGGCGTCGCGCCCACCGATTACCCTCGGGCGATGGCGGAGTACGCGGAGGCCGGCGTTGACCTTGTCTGGGGCGAGTCCTACGCCGTGGAACGCGAGGCCCGCGAAGTGGCTGCGGATTACCCCGAGACCGCGTTCCTCATGGGGTCCTCCGGTGGGCCGTCGGGCGACAACTTCGGCGTTTTCGGCACGCGAAACCACGAAGCGGCCTACCTCGCCGGCATGCTTGCGGGCAAGATGTCTTCGAGCAACGTCTTCGGCTCCGTTGGCGGCTATCCGATCCCCGAGGTCAACCTGCTCATCAACGCCTTCCGTCTCGGCGTGAGCGAGGTGAACCCCGAGGCCACGTTCCTCAACGGGTTCATCGGCGCCTGGTTCGATCCCGCGCGCGCCAAGGAAGCCGCGATCGCTCAAATCGATGCCGGGGCCGACATCCTCTTCGGCGAGCGGATCGGAACTGCGGACGCCGCGGAGGAGCGGGGGATCAAGGCCATTGGCTCGCTGATCGACTACACGCCGCGCTATCCGGGCACCGTTTTTGCCAATGCGATCTGGAACTACGGGCCGACGATTGCAGCCATTGTTGCAGACGTCCAGGCCGGCACGCCCGTCGGGCGCGACTACACGGAGTTCTCCTTCATGTCGCATGGTGGGAACGAGCTTCTCTATGTGGCAGACGACGTGCCGGCCGAGGCGATCCCGGCGATGGAGGCCAAACAGGCCGCCATCGCAGCCGGTGAGTGGGACGTCCCGATCGACGAAAGCGAGCCGGCCTGAGCCGTCGCCAAGACGCCACGGCCCTCGCTGGCGCCATCGCAACAGGCGACGTGACAGCGTCGGCGGTGATGGAGGCCAGCCTCTCCGCGGTCGCCGCGCAGGCGGCGCTCGGCGCTGTCGTCAGCCTCGATGCAGCGACGGGGCGCGCCGGTGCCGCAGCCGCGGATGCCACGCCCGCCGAGGGGCGCGGGCCCTTTCACGGTGTGCCGTTTCTGGTCAAGGACCTCGGCGGCGCGGCCCGGGGCCTGTGTGCGGCAGCAGGCTCCGCCGCGCTGCGGCGGCGGGGGGCAGTGCCCAATGTGGACAGCGATCTGATCGCCGCGGTTCGGCAGGCGGGGTGCATTCCGTTTGGCCTCACGGCCACGCCGCCATTTGGTCTTTCCCTGACGAGCCAGCCCGAGGGGCTGCCCCCGGCACGCAATCCCTGGAGCCTTGATCTCACCCCGGGCGGGTCCTCGGGCGGCGCATCGGCCGCGGTCGCGGCCGGCATCGTGGCCCTTGCGCATGCAACGGACGCTGCGGGGTCAATCCGAGTGCCCGCGGCCTGCTGCGGACTGACAGGGCTGAAACCCTCGCGCGGGGCGGTGCCGGGCGGCCCCGACTACGACAACCACCTGATGGGTATTGTCTCCGAATTCGTCCTCGCCCGGTCCGTGCGCGATGTCGCGGCGGCTTATGTCTCGGTCTGTCGCGCGGTGCCAGCGCCCCGGATGCCCGAGACGCCGCGCATCGGCGTGGCGCTCCCCGACCGGTGCGGGGCCGATCAAACGCGGGCGTCCGTCGCTGCTGCTGAGGCGCTGTGTGACGCGGGATGCGCGGTCAAAGAGTGTGCGGCCCCCGATGCCCTGGGTGCCGAGGCGCATGACCTCGCCCGAACCATCCTGGCCGTATCGCTCGCCGATTGGCTCCTGTCCCTTGAAGTTCCGTTCGACGAGGTCCCTCCGCTCGCAGCCGCGCTCGCGACCGAGGGGCGAGCCTGCCCGGCGACCACGCTCTTTGCTGCAACCCGGGGCGCAGCGCGTTTGGCAGATGAGGCGGCGCAGCTCTTTGCCGCCTGCGACGTTCTCGTGATGCCGGTCTTGTCGAAGGCACCGCTCCCGGCGGAGGCTCTCGACCTCACCAGCCCGGACACGGTTGCTCACTTTGGCCGAATGGAGGCTTTCGCACCCAACGCCGCACTCGCAAACATTGCGGGCCTCCCGGCCCTTGCCCTCCCCTTTGGCCTCGCCGACGGTCTGCCCGTCGGCGTGCAACTTGTGGGTCCCATCGGCTGCGATCTTGTCCTTCTGCGCCTCGGTCAGATGATCGAGGACCGGGCGCCGCCCCTGACATTTCCGGGCCAGCTCGCGGGACTGCCGGCATGACACCCGCGCTGGAGCTTCGCGGCATCACCAAGCGGTTTGGCCGGCTGACAGCGAACGAGGACGTGACCCTCACCCTCGCGCAGGGCGAAATCCTGGCCCTCCTCGGCGAGAATGGTGCCGGGAAGACGACCCTGATGAACATCCTCTTCGGCCACTACATGGCCGATTCTGGCACCGTCCGCGTCTTTGGCCAGGACCTTCCGCCGGGCCAGCCGAGGGCTGCAATCGACGCGGGCATCGGCATGGTCCACCAGCACTTCACGCTGGCCGAGAACCTGAGCGTCCTCGACAACGTCATCCTCGGATCTGAGCCCCTGACCCGCCTGCGCTCCGCCCGCGCGGAGGCGACGCAGAAGCTCGTGCACCTCTCCCGGAAATTCGGGCTGCCGGTCGACCCCGAGGCCCGGGTCGCGCGTCTGTCGGTGGGAGAGCGTCAGCGGGTCGAGATCCTCAAGGCGCTCTACCGTGACGCGCGTGTCCTGATCCTTGATGAGCCGACGGCGGTGCTGGCCCGTCCCGAGGCGGAGCGGCTGTTTCAGACGCTCGGGGACATGACGCGCGAGGGCCTGTCGCTCGTCTTCATCAGCCACAAGCTGCACGAGGTGATGGCCGCGTCGCATCGCGTCGCCGTCCTCAGAGGCGGCAAGCTGGTGGCCGAGCGCAAGACCACCGAGACCGGACCAGAGGAGCTGGCGGAGCTGATGGTCGGGCGCCGGGTCAACCGCCCGGTGCGCAAAGCCGCCGCCCCGGGCGCCCCGGTCCTTGTCGCGGACACTGTGCGCGTCGATGTGGACGGCCAAACGCAGCTCGACGGGGTGAGCTTCACTGTCCACGCGGGTGAGATCCTCGGGATCGTCGGGGTCTCAGGCAATCGCCAGGCCGTGCTCGGCGCGGTGCTGTCAGGGCTCACACAGCCGAGCGCGGGGCGTTTGACGCTCGGGGGGCAGGATGCAGCCGGCCTCAGCCCCCGCGACTTGATTCGCGCCGGCGTCGGCCGCGTGCCTGAGGATCGGCACGCGGACGGCGTGGTGGGTGACCTCCCCTTGTGGGAAAACGCCGTGTTGGAACACCTGGGAAGCGGCGAGTTCTCACGACGGGGCTTTGTCCGCCCGGGCGCCTGCACGGCCTTCGCCGGCGATCTTATTGCGCGCTACGACGTTCGAGGCGCGGCACCTGACACCCGAACGCGGCTCCTGTCCGGCGGCAACATGCAGAAACTGATCCTCGGTCGCGTGCTGGCGAAAAAGCCGCGTTTCCTCCTCGCCAATCAACCGACCCGAGGCCTCGACGAAGGCGCAATCGCAGCGGTTCATGCCGAGCTTCTGAAGGCGCGGTCGGAGGGCGCGGCGATCCTACTGATCTCAGAAGAGCTCGACGAAGTGATCGCGCTCTCGGACCGGATCCAGGCCATCGTGAAAGGACGGCTCTCCGAACCCGTCGCAGCAGAGGCGGCCGATCCGCAGCGGCTCGGCCTGATGATGGCAGGCGTCTGGACGGAGGATGCGCATGCGTCTTGAGCGCCGCACCGACGCGCCCCTGCATCTTCTGATCCTGGCACCACTGACCGCAGTGGCAGCGGCCCTTGTCCTTGCCGCAGGCCTCATCGCTGTTGCGGGCGTAAATCCGGTCTCCGCCTATGGCGAGATGCTGCAGGGCGCACTCGGATCCCGGCTGGCCATCACTGAAATGCTGACCCGCGCGACGCCGCTCGTCCTGACGGGGCTCGCCGCCGCCGTCGCCTTCCGTGCACGCCTCTGGAACATAGGGGGGGAGGGCCAGTTCTTCGTCGGTGCGTTGATCACGGCCTGGTTCGGACACGCGCTCGCCCTGCCCGGCTGGGCCGGCGTGCCGGTCCTGATGGTCGCCGGCATGGCAGCGGGCGCGGCGCTGCTCGTGGGGCCCACGCTTCTGCGCTTGCGCTTTGGCGTCGATGAGGTGGTGACGACGCTCCTCCTCAACTTCATTGTCATCCTCTTTGTCGGCCTGATGATCGAGGGACCGCTCCGCGATCCGCTGGCCTTCGGATGGCCCCAGTCGGTGCCTGTGGACGGCGATCTCCGTCTGCCCGATCTCGTGGCGCGCACGCGACTGCACATCGGTCTCCTGTTCGCCATCCTGGCCGCAGGGCTGGTCTGGCTGATCCTCGCACGCACTGTCTTCGGAACAGAGGCCCGCGCCGCCGGGCTGAACGCCAGCGCCGCCGCCTTCGCCGGTGTGTCGCTGCCGAGGACGCTCCTCGGCGTGGCCGTTCTCTCCGGCGCACTCGCGGGCCTCGCGGGGTCGATCGAAGTCATGGGGGTCACTGCAAGCGTGACCACCACAATGAGCCCCGGCTTCGGCTATGCCGGCATTGTGGTCGCGATGCTTGCGGCCCTGCATCCGGCAGGTGTCGTTGCCGCAGCGATCTTTGTCGCGACGATCTTTGTCGGCGCCGATGCCATGAGCCGCGCCACAGGCGTGCCGAGCTTCATCGCCGATGTGATTGTCGCGCTCTGCCTCCTGACGATGCTCGTGGCCCTTCTCTTCACGACCCATAGGATACGCAGATGACCGAGGCGCTCGACCTCCTCCTCAACACGAGCCTCTGGGCAGCGGTCCTGCGCATCGCAACACCCCTGATCTTTGGCGTTCTGGGCGCGCTCCTCTGCGAACGCTCGGGCGTTCTCAACCTCGGGATCGAGGGGATCATGACCATGGGCGCAATGGTCGGGTGGCTGACCGTGTTTCTCGGCGGTCCGCTCTGGCTCGGCCTTGCGGTCGCCGCGCTCAGCGGCGCAACCTTCGGCGTGCTCCACGCGATCCTGACGGTGCCGCTCGGCCTCTCGCAGCACGTCTCCGGCCTGGGCATCACGCTTTTTGCGGCCTCTCTGGCGCACTATCTCTATCGCCTGATTGTCGAGGTCGGTGATCTACCCCCGACGATTGAGCCCTTCCGGCCCCTCGCCATCCCGCTCCTCTCAGACATTCCCGTGCTCGGGCCCGTGCTCTTCACGCAGGCGTTGCCCACCTACCTGGCGCTCCTCAGCGTTGCGATCCTCGCCTACGTACTTGCCCGCACACCCCTTGGCCTCGCCATTCGGATGACCGGCGAAAACCCGCACGCCGTGGAAGCCCAGGGCCTCGACCCAATTCGCATCCGGATCGGAGCCGTCGCCGCGGGCTCTGCGCTGATGGCGCTCGGCGGCAGTTTTTTGACGATGGCCGCTTTCGACAGCTTTTTCCCAGACATGGTTCAGGGGCGGGGCTGGATCTGCATCGCGCTCGTCATTTTTGCCTCGTGGCGGCCGGGCAAAGCGCTCCTCGGCGCGCTTCTCTTCGCTTTCTTCGATGCCTATCAGTTGCGGCTGCAAACTGTGATCGAGGGCGTGCCCTATCAGCTCTTCCTGATGGCCCCCTACCTTCTGTCTATCCTCGCCCTGATCTTGGTCGCACGGAGGGCCGAAGTCCCCGCAGCCCTCATGGCACCCTACCGACGCGGGGAGCGCTGAGCCCCGGCCAGAGCCGCCGTATGTCCACCCATTCGCGGGAGCAGCGTTCGCCAGTCGGGTTTCGCACGGCCGAATGGCCTGGCGCAGAGATCGGGATGAAGAGAACTGCTTCGCCTGAGACCGGTGTGCAAAGTCAGGAGAGCATCGGCATCGGACTCCAAACGCAAGGCCGTTGACCGCGCGGTCAGGATGATCGCCGCCTCTCTGTCCAAAGCCCTGTGTGGCCGGGCGCGACGAGCCGTCAATCTCCCGACACATCTCGGCCCATTGCGACACCCGCCGAACCAAGACAGATGGCCGACATGCCACGCACACCACAAGTGTCCACCGCGCTTGGACGTTCGGGCCCAACATTCGCCACCTCCGCCCGTCGCCCTAGCCTGATGAGGGCTGCACGCCGCGCTGAGAGGCGGGCACACCGCCATCACCCCAGACTGACCCTATGTGGCGACGTGCGTCCGAGACGAGCTCTGCATGGGTGGCGGAGGGCCATCCAGTCGACACATCCGCAGCGGGGCAGGCGGGTGTGCCGGTGAGCGGCATTCGAGCGCCGGCCCCCGACGGCGGAGAGATGCGTTGGAGAGAGCCCGGCATCACTCTGGCGCCAGTGCCCGCTGGGGGCGCATGTCGTGCTTCGGGGCCGTCGACGCTCCGCAGCTCACGACTTTGATGGTGCGACCGCCCCCCGACGGCCTCTGGTGTGCCAGGGTGGGTCGGCGGCGATCCACGCGGAGGGCGGTCATGTCGGAGATGACCACGGTCGGGCTCGATCTGGCGAAGAACGTGTTTCAGCTGCATGGGGCGGATGCATC
>JBCCWM010000109.1:0-12161 GCA_039193505.1 Pseudomonadota bacterium
AGCGATCACCCCGCAAGCGACATAGGAGACGCTTGCCTCGGACGCCACGATGACGCGCGGCAAAGCGTGCCCCGATTTCGGAGAGAACACTGACCCCGGTGGACCAACGATCCGCACTCGACGCGGCCGCAAACAGAGAACCCGGCCCGCTCAGCGTCCGTCGATGACCGTCACCACCCAACTCCGACGGGATCAGCGTCGCGCGACACCAACCGCAAAACTGGGTGTCGCCTCAAACTGCAAATCCGGATCCCGCTTGACAGCTGCCGCCGGCCCATGCCCGCCGGGCGATCGAGGATGCCGTGCAGGCACGCCTGTCGGGCCCCTGCCGGAGGCCCGACCCGCCCTTCCCGCGCCGTTCGAGTTGCGTATCGACCTCACGCGCCGGCACCTCGAAGATGCCCGCGCGCTGGTTTCAGGTGTCGAGCGGATAGACGCCGGCGCAGTGCGCGTGGCCTGCCCGAGCTGCGACCACGGAATGCGAACGGTCCAGGCGCTGGCCTATCTTTCGGCCGGCGTGCTCGGCACCTGAAAGCGGCGCCGGCCGGCGCGCGGGCTGGGGACCCGTGCTGTCGCGGGCCGCCGGGCGTGCGCTCACCAGCCGCCGAAGCGGTGCCACTCGGCAAGACCCTGCCCGTCGGCGCGGATCACGCGATAGCGGTCGTGCTGCGCTGCGGTCGCGCAGGCGTGGTTGGGCAAGATGCGAACCCGCGCGCCGACGGCAAGCTCCGGCAGCGGCGCGGACGATCCTGCGCGACGGTGCAGGACGCCGTGTTCCTGGCTGGTCGCGCCGACGATCAGGTCGGGCAGCACCCGGCCGGCCGCGTCGCAGACCACGCCATAGCCCTGGTCGACCGCCTGCGCGGCCGTGCCCCGGTCCCGCGACAGCGCCATCCAGCCGGCGTCAACGAGAATCCAGCCCTTGTCCGGCCGGTGGCCGATGACCGTCGCGAGCACGCTGAGCGCGATGTCGTCGAACGTGCAGACCTCGATGCCGGCCATCACGAGGTCGAAGAACACGTAGACGCCGGCGCGCACCTCCGTGACGCCCTCGAGATCGCGCGCGCCGTGCGCCGTCGGCGTACTGCCGACGCTGACCGCGGCGCAGTCGAGCCCGGCGGCGCGGAGCGCTTCGGCAGCCGCGACGACGGCGCGACGCTCGAGTTCGGCATGGCGGGCCTGTCCGGCCTCGCCCTTTGCCGCGTAGCTTTCGCCGGCATGGGTCATGACACCGCGCAAAAGCCCCGCGCGGGCGAGGCTGGCGCCGACCTCGACGATCTCGCTCGCCCCGGGCGCCAGCCCGCCGCGGTGGCCGTCGCTGTCGATCTCGATCATCGCGGGCACGCCCGCCGCTGCCGCGGCCTCCGCCTGCTGCACGGAATCGAGGATTACGACGAGATCGCATCCCGCGCGGCGGAGCGCGGCCGCCTCGGCGAGCTTCTGCGGCGCGATGCCGACCGCATAGAGAATGTCGCCGAAACCGGCCGCGCCGAAGCGTCGGGCCTCCTCGAGCGTCGAGACCGTGACCGGCGCGGTCCCGCCCGCCGTCATCAGCCGCGCAACCTCGATGCATTTGGCGGTCTTGAGATGCGGCCGCGTCGCGACCCCCAGGCGCGCGGCCTGCGCGTCGAAGCGGGCGATGTTGGCGAGCATCCTCGCCTCGTCGAGGATCAGGCACGGTGTCGGCAGGTCTTGCAGCATGGATGGTCCTCGCGTGAAGATGGCTGGCCGAGTGTGCCCCGAACCGGCCGCGAGGATAAGCACTCCAGTCGGGCGCGGGGCGAGCCACAGCTCCCCGCGCCACCCTCACCCGGCGCACGGGGAGGGTTCAACACTGTAAGCGACGGATATTCTTCTTGGGTTTCCTTAGGATTAGAGCTTTCCTGCGAACTCAAAGAGGTTTAGAGCGTGGGCGAATGATCGAGCCATTGGTGCATTGGCCTCCGGGGGTGCGCGTCGCGCTGGAGCTCAGGCGGTGGTAAGAGCGATCGCCGGATCAGACCCGCGCGGCGCGGCGGTAGCCGTGGGATGCGCCGAGCAGGGCTTTGGTATAGTCGGCCTTGAAGCGGCCCTCGCTTAGCGCGTCGACCGGCATCTTCTCGACGATCCGGCCCGCGCGCATGACCGCAAGCCGGTCGCACATGTGCTCGATGACCGCGGGGTCATGGCTCACGAAAACGCAGGTGAGGCTCCGCGCGCGCCGGATTTCGCTCAGGAGGTTCAGGATCTCGGCCTGCACCGACACGTCGAGGGCGGAGGTCGGCTCGTCGAGCAACAGCACCCGCGGCTCAAGGATCAGCGCCCGCGCAATCGCGACGCGCTGGCGCTGCCCGCCCGAAAGCTGGTGCGGATAGCGGAAGCGGAACGCCGTCCCGAGACCGACATCGGCAAGCACCCTGTCGATGCGGTCGAGCCGGTCGTCGAGACCGTGGACGGCGAGCGGCTGCATCAGCGTTGCATGCACGGTCTTCTTCGGGTGAAGCGATCCGTAGGGGTCCTGGAACACCATCTGGACGGTGCGATGAAACTCCTTCGAGCGCCGCTTGCCGACCCCGTTGCCATCGATGACGAGATGTCCCGTCCAGCCCTCCTCGAGGCCCGCGAGGATGCGCAGCACCGTGCTCTTGCCGCAGCCGGATTCGCCGACGAGGCCATAGGTCTCACCCTCGGCGACGTCGAAGGACACGCCCTTCAAAGCCCGGAACCGCGCGCGGCCGGTGCCATAGACGACATCGAGGTCCTCGGCCCGGATCACGGCGCCGGCCCCGCATCCCGCCAGCGCGGATCGCGGTCTAGGACGGGCAGCACCGCGCGCTTCGCCCCGAGCCGAGGGAGCGAGGCGAGGAGACCTCGGGTGTAGGCGTGCTCGGCGCGGTGCAGGTCCTCGGCCGCGATCTCCTCCACGATGCGGCCGGCATACATGATGAGGACCCGGTCGCAGAAGCGCGACACGAGGTCGAGGTCGTGGCTGATGAAGAGGAGCGCAAGGTCGCGCTCCTCCACCAGCCGGTCGAGGATGCGCAGCACGTCGCCCTCGACCGATACGTCGAGCGCCGATGTCGGCTCGTCCGCGATCACGAGGTCTGGCTCGCCCGCCAGCATCATCGAGATCATCACCCGCTGACCCATGCCCCCCGACACCTCGTGCGGCAGCAAGCGGTAGACGCGGGCGGGGTTGCGGATCTGCACGGCATCCAGCATCGCGAGCGCGCGCTCGCGGGCCTCGGCCGGGGTGCACCCGCCATGCAGCCGGTAGGCCTCCGCCACCTGGTCGCCGATGGGGATGAGAGGGTTCAGCGAATATTTCGGGTCCTGGAGGATCATGGAGATCCGGCGCCCGCGGAGGGCCTGCATGTCCGCGGGCGGCTTCCGCGTCAGATCCTCGCCCATGAAGGCGAGGCGGTCCGCCTCCACCCGCGCGGCCCTGGGCGCGATGCCCATGATCGCGCGTCCCGTCATCGTCTTGCCGGAGCCGGATTCGCCGACGACGCCGACCCGCTCACGCCCGAGATCGAAGCTGACCCCGCGAACTGCGTCGACCACGCCGCGCGCGGTGGGAAAGCGCACCGAGAGGTTCCGCACGCTCAGGACCGGCGGCGCGCTCATGGCACCGCGACCGTTTCGGGCGGGGACCACTCGAACTCTGGGTCGAGCGGGTAGATCGGCCGCTCGACCCGCCTGAAATCGACGCGGGTCAGCACCGGCGTGATCAGGCCCGGTACGTCCACCTCGAGGATACGCTCGTCGGGGAACAGCCAGTCGAAGCCCGCCCGGAAATGCCCGCGGGACTTGACAATGAGACCGCGGAGCGTGGTGAGGTCGATGCCCAGATGCTCGAGCTGCATGGGATCGAGCGCCTGGTTGCGGATCGAGATCACCACGAGGTCGATACGCTCGTCGAGCTTCAACCAGGCCGTGGACCCGTGCGCCACCGTGCGGCCCTTCATGCTGCCGAGCCGCCCCACGATTCTGCCGTCCGACAGCGCGACGACCCGCGCGGGAACGGTGAGTGCGTGGGAGAGGGCATCGGGCTCTTCCGCGTTGAGCGTGGCCTCGAAATTTGCGCCGACACCGAGGCGGTGTGCCTCGCGCGCGAGTGAGGCGTCGTAGAACGGGGCGAGGGCGACGCCCGCGACATCAGCCTCGAGGAAAGCCTTCAGGATGTAGGTGGTGTTGCCGCGCCCGCCTCCGCCGGGGTTGTCGGCCACGTCGGCGAAGAGAAGCGCCGGCCGCAACGGGTCCTCGTGGACGGCGGTCATCAGGGCCACCGCCTCGTCGAGGCTGGTCAGCTCGGGGTCGAAGCGGCGGCGGTCGTCCCAGAGCCCTGCAGCGATCCTGCGGGCCGCGGCGTCGGCCGCCTGCTGGTCGCCGCGGCTCGTGACGGTCACGGTGATGCCGTTCTTGGCCACGTCGGCGAAGGAGAAGTTGCCGCAGACCGACACGTTCAGGAGCGACGGGTCGGCGGCGCAGATCTCCTGGCCGAGCGCGACGGCATCGGCATAGGGCCCGTAGGCGGTCAGGAGCCGCACCTGCGGGGGCAGGATCGGCACCCGCACGAAGGCCTTAGCGGTCGTCGCCCCGTCGATGAGATCGGAGAGGATGCGCGCCGCCTCCGCCCCCCGCTCGGCCTGGTCGACATGCGGATTGGTGAGATAGGCGCAGAGCGCGTCGGTCTGGCGCACCATCTCGGGCCCGACGAGGGCGTGGAGATCGAGGCTCGCCACAACGGGCGTGTCCGGTCCCACGGCCTCGCGCACAGTGCGGAAGACAGTGCCGTCGAGGTCGTCGTCCTCGGTCGCGACGCCCGCGCCGTGCTCGGCGATGTAGACGCCGTCGAGGGGAAGCGCCGCGGCGAGACGCTCGGTCACCTCGGCGCAGAAGGCATCGAGATAGGCCTGCTCGCAGAGGCCAGAGGCGCCTCCGGCCGAAACGCGGATCGGGACGAACTCCCATGGGCGCAGGCCGTCCATCTCGGCCTTGAACCCCGTCCACTCCGCAGGGAGTGTCGGGTGCTCGCGCGCGAGTTCCTCGGCGATCGCCGCGCCGGAGAGCGACACATGCTCGTCGAATTCGCTGGCGGTGGCGACGGGCGCCCAGCGGTTGCTTTCCAGCATGAAGCCGAGGATCGCGATGCGGACGGGTCTGTCGGTCATGGGCCTCAGTCGCTGCGGGGGTCGAGGACGTCGCGAAGGCCGTCGCCGAAGAGGTTGAAGGCAAGGCTCACGATCACGATCGCAAGCCCCGGAAAGATGCAGAGCCACCAGTGCTCGAGGATGTACTGGCGCCCGCCGGACAGCATCGCCCCCCATTCCGGGATCGGCGGCTGCGCGCCGAGGCCGAGAAAGCCGAGCCCCGCCGCCGCGAGGATGATGCCCGCCATGTTGAGCGTGATCCGCACCACCACCGAGGGGATGCACATCGGCATGATGTTCGTCACCACGATCCGGATCCAGAACGCGCCCTGCATCCGCGCGGCCGAAACATAGTCGGCCTTTCGCACGATCAGCGTCTCTGCCCGCGCCAGCCGCGCAATCGGCGGCCAGGCGGTCAGCGCGATGGCGATGATCGCGTTCTCGAGCCCCGGCCCGAGCGCGGCGACAAACGCCAGCGCCAGAATGAGGCTCGGGAAGGCAAGAAAGAGGTCGGTGACGCGCATCAGCGCCAGATCGACGAGCCCACCGAGATACCCCGACACCGTGCCGAGCACGAGGCCGAGGGGCGCCGCGATCGCCGCAACCAGCGCGACGATCAAGAGCGTGGTGCGCGAACCGTAGACAATGCGGCTGTAGATGTCGCGGCCAAGCTCGTCTGTGCCGAACCAGTGCGCGCCCGACATCGGCTGCAGCCGGTTCTGGATGTTCTGCGCCAGCGGATCGTGCGTGGCGAGGACTGGCGCGAGCGCTGCGACCACGATCAGGAGGAGGATGCAGACCAAGCCTGCCAGCGCCGTCGGGTTCGCGACGAAGCGCCGGGTCGCGAGATAGGCCTGTTGCGCACGCGCCTGGCCGAGGGAGGCGGCGGCGGGCGCCGTCAGCCAGTCGTGCAGGCTTTCGCGCGGCGGCGGGGCGGGCTCAACCTCCTGGCTCATCGCGTGCGCGGGTCGAAGATGCGGTAGCAGAGATCCGCGATCAGGTTCAGCGTGATGAAGATGAGCCCCACGATGAAGACGCAGGCGAGGACCACGTTCATATCGGCCTTGAGCAGCCCCTTGGTGAGGTAGGAGCCGAAGCCCGGCCAGGCAAAGACGATCTCGGTCAGCACCGCGCCTTCGAGCAGGAAGGCATAGGACAGCACGATAACGGTGATGAGCTGCACGCGGATGTTGCGGAAGGCGTGGCGCCAGACGATCTGGCGCTCGGGCACGCCCTTCACCCGCGCGGCAATGATGTATTCCTGCGACAGCTGCTCGACCATGAAAGAGCGCGTCATCCGCGCGATGTAAGCGCAGGAGGCGTAGCCGAGGATGCTCGCCGGCAGCACGATGCGGCTGAGCGCGCTCTGGAACACGTCCCACTGCCCGGCGAGCGCGCTGTCGACGAGGACGAGGCCCGTGGGGCGCGGCGCGCTCTCGTGCATGATCGTGGCCATCACGTCGAGCCGCCCGGGCCCGCCGACCCAGCCGAGCCAGGCGTAAAACACCACGAGGCCCATCAACCCCAGCCAGAAGTTCGGCGCCGAGTAGCCGATCAGGCTGATCACCCGCACCAGCTGATCGACGAATGTGTCGCGGTGCACCGCCGCCCAGACCCCGAGCGGAATGCCGAGCCCCGTGCCGATGACGAGCGCGAAGGTCGCAAGCTCGATCGTGGCCGGGAACACGCGGGCCAGATCCTCGGTCACGAGGTTGCCGGTCTCGATCGCGCGGCCGAAATCGAACCGCACCATGTCGCCCATGTAGATGAGGAACTGGGTGTGGAGCGGCTTGTCGAGGCCGAGCTCGGCGCGTACGATCTCGTAGGCGCCCGGCCCGGCATTGTCGCCGATGATGGCGATCACGGGGTCGGTCGGCAGCATCCGCCCCAGCACGAAGGTCAGCACGAAGAGCCCAAAGAGCGTGATCGCGACCGAGCCGAGCGTCCGGCCGATGGCAAGGGCGAGCGCGCCCGCCCGCTCCCACCGGTCGGAGGCGAAGTCCTCCTCCGCCTCCCCGACGCCACCGTGCTCGCGCGCTGCCGCGGCGGGGCCGAGAGGCGCGTTCAAGGCCCTACTCCTTCACCACCGTCGCCCAGTAGCGCTTGAAGGTGTTGGCCTTCATCTCGGTCACGCTCTCATGGACGGCGAGGTTGGCGTAGCGCTGGAAGATGTAGATGATCGGTGAGGAGCGCAGCACCTCGTCCTGCATCTCCGCATACATCGCCAGCCGCTTCTCCGCGTCGATCTCGGCGCGCGCCGCCTGCACCATCTCGCTGAGCGCGCCGGTGTCGTAGCCCGTGCGCCAGGCCGGTGACATGGTGAGGTTCGCCTCGTCGCTGTTGTCGGGGTTCCAGGCATGCCGCGTGGCCATGGCGTTGGCGTCGGGATATCCCGCGCCCCAGCCCTTGAGCGCAATGTCGTGGTCGCGCGCCCGCTCGCGCTGGGTGACGACGGAGTATTCCAGCGGCTCTAGGTTGATCGTGATGCCCGCCGCCGCCGCGTTCGCCTGGATGTGCTGAGCGATGTCGGGATAGGGGAAGCGAGTCGGCACCTGCATGGTCACCTCGAACCCGTCCGGATAGCCGGCCTCGGCGATCAGTGCCTTCGCCCGCTCGACGTCGAGGAAGTAGGGCTCGGTGTCCTCCTCCATCGCGCCGAAGGCGCCGATCGGCACGAAGCTCTGGCGCGACACCGCGAGGTTGCGCATCACCGTCTCTTCCATGCCGGTGTAGTCGACGAGATATTTGAACGCCTCCACGACTTTCGGCTCGTTCAGGATCTCGCGTTTCTGGTTGAGCGAGAAGTACTGCAGCCGGTGGCGGAGCAGGTTCACGAGGCGAAGATCGGGGTTTGCCTCGATGGCCTCGAGGTCCGACGGGCTGACCCGCGTCGCCACGTCGATGTCGTTGCGCTCAAGCGCGAGGCGCTGCGCCGTGGCCTCGGGGATGTGCTGCAGCACCAGTCGATTGATGGCGATGTCGCCCCGCCAGTAGTCGTCGCGCGCGTCGAGCACGATGATCTCGCCCGGCCGGTAGATCGAGATGGTAAAGGGCCCGTAGCAGGCCGAGTTTGTCTTGAGGTAGCCGTTGGCGAAATCGTCTCCCTCGATCTTGTCCTCGAGGTAGACCTTGTCGAGCGCGAAGGTGTTGCGCCCCGTGAAGGCCGCGATGAGGAAGAGCTCGGGCGAGAACGCCTCGGGTGTGGTGACGACAAGCTCGTACTCGCTCGGCGCCTCGAAGGCGGCGTCCGCACCCTCGGCGGTGAAGCCCCATTCGGTCCACTGGATCGCGTCGCCGAGGCCGAGCTTGACCTTGCGCTCCATCGACCACTCGAGATCGGCCGCCGTGACCGGGTTGCCCGACGGGAAAGTAAGCCCTTCGCGGATTTTGAAGGTGTAGGTCAGGCCGTCATCCGAGACGGTGTAGCTTTCGGCCAGGCCCGGCTGCAGGTTGGCCGGATCCTCGTAGCCCATGAAGAACATCGGGTCGCAGACATTGTTCATGACAATGTCGGGATTGACCTCGCCGATCTCTGCCGGATCGAGGGTCAGGAAGTTGTCAAGCACATCGCCGATGACCAGCGTGTCGTCGGGCGTCGCCAGGGCCGGGGCCGCTCCCAGCGCACAGCAGATCGCCGCGAGGGCGAGTTTCGTCGGATGTCCGGCCTTGCTGCTCATCGATGTCCTCCGGCAGTTCCAAATGCAACATTCGGGCGGACAACGCCCGGCACGCCTGTGCCGGCCGAAAGACCCACCCCTTCGCTCAGGCTTCGCATGACCTACACGGGAGTCTAGCACAAATCGCCGTCGACGGCTCCCTTGCTTGCGCGCTGGTCATCTCCTGCGCCATTCTTGTGCGGCCCTCGCTTGCTGGTGCGGTCCATGCCACGGTAAGCCCGCGGAAGCGGCATTTCTCGGGAGGGACCCATGCGAAACAGCGAAGACGTCTGGCAGCGTGTCGATCAACACCGGGTGCGGTTCGAGGCGTTGAGCGATCAGGTCTTCGACACGCCCGAGCTGCTCTACGGCGAGGTCCGCTCGGCCGAGGCGCACGAGGCCGCGCTGACCGAACAGGGCTTCGCCGTCACCACCGGGATCGCCGGCATCCCGACCGCTATGGTCGGCGAGGCGGGCGCGGGCGGGCCGGTGATCGCGATCCTCGGCGAGTACGACGCGCTGCCCGGCCTCAGCCAGGAGCCCGGCATCGCCGAGCACCGGCCGATCGTCGAGGGCGGCAACGGCCATGGCTGCGGGCACAACCTTCTCGGCGCGGGCGCACTCCTCGCGGCGACTGCGGTGAAGGACTATCTCGCTGCCGCAGGGCTGCCGGGCCGCGTGCGCTACTACGGCTGCCCAGCCGAGGAGGGCGGCGCCGCCAAGGCCTTCATGGTGCGCGCGGGCGCCTTCGACGACGTCGACATCGCCATCACCTGGCACCCCTCGGGCGTGAACGAGGTGGCGCGTGCGCGCGCGCTCGCCAACACGCGCATCGATTTCACCTTCCACGGCCGCGCAAGCCACGCCTCGGGCGCCCCGCATCTCGGTCGCAGCGCACTCGACGCGGTGGAGCTCACCAATATCGGCGTGCAGTACATGCGCGAGCACATGCCCCCCGGCGCGCGCGTTCACAATGCCATCCTCGACACCGGCGGCATCGCGCCCAATGTCGTGCAATCGCGTGCGCGGGTGCGCTACGCCGTCCGCGGCGAGACCCGCGCGCCGATGCTGTCCCTTGTCGAGTGGGTCAAGACGATCGCCGAGGGCGCGGCGCTGATGACCCAGACGCGGATGGAGTGGAAGCTCCTGTCCTCGTTCTCCGATCTCGTCGGCAACCGCCCGCTCGAGGAGGCGATGCAGCGCCAGCTCGAGCGTCTCGGCCCCGCCCCCTACGACGACGCGGACCGCGAGTTCGCGCGGGCGATCCGGGCGACCCTCGGCCCAGACGACATTGCCTCGACCTACGCGAAAGCGGGCATTCCACCGCGGGATGACGAGCCGTTGCACGAGGGGGTCGTGCCGCTCGACGCCACTGGGGTCGCGCTGATCGGCTCGACCGATGTCGGCGATGTCTCGTGGGTGGTGCCGACTGTGCAGGCGCACACGGCGACAATGGCGCTCGGCACGCCAGGGCATTCGTGGCAGCTGACCGCGCAGGGCAAGTCGCCGCACGCCAAGAAGGCGATGGTGCAGGCGGCGAAGGTGATGGCGGCGACGGCGGTCGAGGCGCTCACCGATCCTGCGCTGGTTGAGGCCGCCCGGGCCGACCTCGCGCGCCGCACTGCCGCGACCCCCTACGAGAGCCCGATCCCGCCAGACGTGATGCCGCCCCTCGAGATGGGCCGCATCGGTTGAGCCGTCCCCACAGCGCGGCGATCGCAGCGCGGTGGGCCGCCTGCCGGCAGCAGGGCCGTGCGGTCTGCGCCGAGGGCGCGTGCTGTCATGAATGGCCCTGAGGGGACGGGTCGCGGCTGGACATCGTCCGCCCGCTCTGATCTCCCGTCGCGGCGCATAGGGCGCCCGAACGCTCCCGCTCGTCATGGGACTTGGTTTGGAGTGTGCGCACCCTCGACGGCCCAGTCGCGGAGTGCCGGACGAAAGGCTGCGAGGAACCGCGTCATCGCGGGCATTGAGTGCGAGCCGTGGTGGGAGTGGGGATCGCGGCGCGTCGCGATCGTGCGGCCCAGCCTGGTGACTGCGTCGAGATAGGCGACAGAGCGGCCCTCGGCGTGGCGGATCAGCACCTCGGCGCCTGCGGGCGGGTCGAATGGGCCGAGGAAGTGACCGCTGCCGGGCCGAGCCCCGCCATCAGCGGGTGCGCGGGTGCCGCCATGGACACGCCGAGATCCGCGCCGGGCTCGAGCCACCGCCAGCAGGCCGTCAGGCAGGGCGTGAACACGACGCCCGCACGCCAGAGGTGAGATCGGCTCTCACCCATGGCGACGACAGTGCCGCAGCGGTCGAGACGCGCGCGGAGCGCCGGCGCGACCGCAGCGAAGCGCTGCGTGGGACGGCGGCGGGCAGTGACCATCGCGTCGACGGGGTCGAGCGTCGCGCGCCCGGCAGCGCTTTGGGCCGAAGGATCGCGTCCCAGACCCGTGACGCGCGGGCGCCCTCGCGTGTGTCGATATGGCGGTAGGTGCCGCAGGAGGCCGCGATCAGCGCAATGCGCCCTCTCCTCCGACCCAGGCGATGCACCGCGCGGTCAACTCCGGACCGAGACCTTGCCCAAGGCCCGCGCCCCACGGGCCGTTGCTGGCATGGCTGAAGACAGCCGGGGCGCCCACCGGCCAAACCCAGTCGAGCGGCACCGCGTGGGGTCCGAGGCCGGTGACCGCCCCCGGGCGGCAGCGGGTTGTGGCACCGGCCGAAGAAGCCCGCGACGCCGCGGTTGGCCTCGAGGAGGCCCGGCGCGGTGCCCGTGAGCATCGGGTACTCGGCGAGGCGGGTCAGCACGACGTCGGCGCGGCACGGACGCTCCATCGGGACGAAGGTCGCGGCCTCGGGCAGGATCGGGCGGAGAAGATGTCTGTTCAGCACCGTGCGCCCGCCTGGCTCAAGCCACGACGGAAGGACATCCGCCCAGCCGAGCGCTCTGCCCTGATGGAGCCGGTTCCGGTGACGCGGCCGAGATGCGCGCGGAGCGCTTCGGGCGTCACTTCGGCTTCGACGAGGATCCTCGCCCGGCGTTCGGCCGCGCCGCCTGAACGGTCTCGGACGGTTCGCCAAAGGCCGAGCGCACCCAGATGGCGCCCGCGGCCCTCATTCGGCGGGCAGGGTCACGGGCGCGCGCAGGCGGCCGAACAACACCTCTCGCAGACCGCTGTCACTGTCACTGTCACTGAGCGTCGTCTCGAGGTGCAAGCCATGGGGCAACAGCGTGGCGTCGACCCTAGGGTCCAGACTCATTGATTGTCAAAGCCAGAAGATGACGGCGGCGGCCAAGGCGATTGCTGACAGGAAGACCTTGGGGCATCTGTCGTAGCGGGTCGCGATCCGGCGCCAGTCCTTGAGCCTGCCGAACATGATTTCG
>JBCCWM010000110.1:0-12131 GCA_039193505.1 Pseudomonadota bacterium
GATCGGAGCGGGGTCGCTGGGCAGGATCCGGGCCACGTCGCTCCAGCCGCCCGCCTGCACGATCGTGCGCCCGCCCCCGATCATCGCGAGGGTCGTCGTCGCCACACGATCGATGAAGTCGCGGTCATGGCTGACCAGGAGGACCGTGCCGTCATAGTCGTCGATCAGTTCCTGAAGGAGGTCGAGCGTTTCGATGTCGAGATCGTTTGTCGGCTCGTCGAGGATCAGAAAATTGCTCTCGCGCGCAAGCAGTCTCGCCAGCAGAAGCCGCGCCCGCTCGCCACCGGAGAGAGAGGAGACCGGGCTCCGCGTTTGGGCCTCGGAGAAGAGAAAATCCTTGAGATACCCCATCACATGGCGTGGTCGCCCGCGCACCATGACTTGGTCTGAGTTGCCGGCGACCGCTGTTGCCGGGTCCAGGGTAAGCGCATCCCAGAGGCTGACATCCTCAGGGATTGCGCTCCGGTTCTGGTCGAAGACCGCCATTTCGAGCCCTGTTCCGAGCCGCACGCGACCCTGATCCGGCGCGAGCTCGCCTGTCAGCATCTTGAGAACCGTCGTCTTGCCAACGCCGTTCGGACCGACAAGTGCCACGCGTTCTCCGCGCTGCACGCGGAGATCGAGGGGCCGGAGGATCACTCGATCGCCGAAGGACTTTGCGACCCCCTCCGCCTCGATAACCAGCTTGCCGGATTTGGGTCCGGAGGCGAGGACCATGTCGGCGGCGCCGTGCCGGCGAAGCTCGGCGGCGCGTCCGGCGCGCAGCTCCGCAAGGCGACGCACCCTGCCCTGGTTGCGCTTTCGTCGCGCTGAAATGCCCTCGACCGCCCAGCGCGCCTCCGCCTTGATCAGCCGGTCGAGCTTGTGGCGCGCGGCATCTTCGTCCTCATAGGTTTTGTCGCGCCAGATCTCGAAGGCCGAGAACCCCTCGTCGAGCCGCCGCACACGGCCACGATCCACCCAGAGCGTCTGGCGCGTCAGCGCGCTCAGAAACGCGCGGTCGTGTGAAATGAGCACAAATGCCTTGCGGGTCTCGGCGAGATGGCCCTCGAGCCAGGCGATGAGGTCGATGTCTAGGTGGTTGGTCGGCTCGTCGATGAGCAAGAGGTCCGCATCCTCGGCCAGGAGCTTGGCGAGGGCTGCGCGCCGCCGCTCCCCCCCGCTTGCCTGATCGGGCGAGAGCGTGCCGTCGAGCTTGAGGTCCTCGAGCGCGATGTCGACGCGCCACATCTCCTCGGCCGCCAGATCTTTCCCGGCATAGGCCGCGAGGGTCGGGACCGCCGAGAGATCCGGGTCCTGATCCATGTAGCCGACCGTCGTTCCGGGCTGCAGGAAGCGCGTGCCCGCATCGCTTTCGACATGGCCTGCGAGGATCTTCAGGAGCGTCGACTTGCCCGAGCCGTTCCGCCCGACAAGCGCAATCCGCTCCCCCGGATGGATTGAGAGCGAGAGATCGTCAAACAGCGGGGTGCCTCCGTAGGTCAACGCGATCTCGGAGAGGGTCAGAAGGGGGGGCGCGGCCATGAGCGCCATATCAGCCCTCGCTTCCAGGGCGTCAAGTCGGACCCTTGCACCCCCAACCGGCGCAGCCTAGAACAACGCGATCACAGGCGTCCTGGGGGGCACATGCTCGGCATTTTCCGCTCGTCAAAGAAGGGATCCGTCGGTCGGATCTTCGTCTGGATCCTCCTCGGTCTTCTCGCCGTGGGTCTGGCTGGCTTCACGCTGTCGGATGTGGCGCGGGGCATTTCCGGCCAGAACGTGCTGCGGGTTGGCAATGAGCGTGTATCGATTGAGCAGTACACGCGCCGCCTCGACACTGCGCTTCAGATTTTCTCGCGCCAGCTCGGCATTGGGCTCACGATGAGCCAGGCGCGGTCGTTTGGGCTGCCCGACACGGTGCTGGCGCAGCTCGCGACGGAAACGGCGCTCGATCGGGAGGCCGCAGCGGTCGGGCTTTCGGCCGGAGATGAGGCGGTGACGCAGGAGATCCTGTCGCGGCCGGGCTTCGGCGGCGCCGATGGGTTCGATCCCGAGACCTATCGCAGCGCGCTCCGGCGGTCGGGCTACACCGTGCCCGAATACGAGGCGGAGGTGCGGCGCGAGATCGCGCGCACCCTCCTTGAGGCCGGCATTTCCGGCGGCGTCGTGATGCCGGCCGTTGCCGCGGAGACCCTCCTTGGATGGGAGCGAGAGGCGCGCGATTTCAGCTACTTGCAGCTGACGCCCGCTCAATCGGCGCCACAGCCGCAGCCCGATGACACCACGCTCCGCGCGTTCTATGCCGAGAACCGAGACACGTACGTGGCGCCTGAGATGCGGCGCATGGCCTATGCCGCTCTGACGCCTGCGGATCTCGCGGCGTCGATCGAACCCGATGAGGACGCCCTCCGCGCGGCCTACGATGCGGCGGGGGAGCGGTTTCGCACGCCCGAGCGCCGGATCATCGACCGCCTCGCCTTTCCCGACGAGGCAGCAGCGACGGCCGCCCGCGCTCGGATCGATGCGGGCGAGATCGATCTCGAAGGCCTGGCCGCCGAGCGCGGCCTCGACGCGGGCGCGATTGCACTTGGGCCGGTTCAGCCGCGCGACCTCGACGCGAGCTCACGGAGCGCAGTCTTCGCGGCCGACGGTCCTGGCATCGTTGGTCCGGTGACGACAACGCTCGGCCCGGCTCTCTTCCGCGTCAACGCAATCCTCGCGGGGCGGGAGACGTCCTTTGAGGACGCGCGCGCAGACCTGGCGACGGAGGTCGCGGAGGCCGAGGCGGCCCGCGAAATCGACGAGTGGATCGAACCCGTCGAGGATCTGCTTGCCGCCGGGGCACCGCTCGAAGATGTGGCGGACGAAACGGCGTTTGTGTTTGGAACGGTCGATGTCTTCGACGGAGCGACGGGGCTCGGCGCGGATCCGGCCTTCGCGCGCACGGCGCAGGCCGCGGAGGAGGGGGACTTTCCCGAACTCTTCGAACTGGAGACGGGAGGTCTGGCCGCGCTCCGCCTGGAGGAGATCGTGCCTCCGGCGCCCCGCCCCTTTGAGGAGGTCGAGGCGGAGGTTCGCGCGGATTGGCAAGCCGAGACCCGACGCGCAGCCCTCCGGTCCAGAGGCGAGGCACTGCTGTCTGGGTTGCAGGAAGGACGCACGCTCGAGACCGTGGCGGAGGCAGAGGGCCTCGGCATCTTCACCGAGACCGGCCGCACGCGGCGCGATGTGCCTGACGGTCTGACGGCTGAGGTGATCGCGGCCGTCTTTGCGAGCGACCCGGTTGAGGTTGCGCTGATCGGAGAGGGCGACCTTCTGTTCCTTCTGCGTGTCGATGGCGTCACGGCGTTCGATCCTGGTGCTGAGGGCGACCTGGTCGAAGCGCAGCAAATCGCACTCTCCCGCGCCGCAGCGCTCGATCTCCTCGAGGGATTTGCGGCGGCAGTCCAAGCGGACGCCGGTGTGACGGTCAACGAAACCCTTGTGATGCAGATCCTCGCGCAATACCCCTGATGGATCTCTCGCCGTCTTTCGAAGCGTTTGAGGCGGGCTACGCCGCCGGCCGAAACCAACTCGTCTGGGCCCGGCGGGTCGCCGACCTGGACACACCGGTCTCCCTGATGCTGAAGCTTGCTGGCGGGAGGAGCGACAGCTTCATGTTGGAGAGCGTGACGGGCGGAGAAGTGCGCGGGCGCTACTCTGTCATCGGCCTCAAGCCTGATTTGATCTGGCGCTGCCACGGCGAGACTGCAGAGATCAACCGCAGTGCCCGGTTCGACGGGACTGCCTTTCTGCGCGAGGAGGCGCCTCCACTCGCCTCGCTCCGCGCCCTCCTCGCCGAGAGCCGGATCGACCTGCACGAGGGGATGCCGCCGATGGCAGCGGGCCTCTTTGGCTATCTCGGCTACGACATGATCCGTCTGGTGGAGCGTTTGCCGGAGCCCAATCCCGACCCGCTCGGCCTACCGGATGCCATGCTCCTCCGCCCGACGGTCGTCGCCGTGATCGACGGGGTCCGCGATGAGGTGATCGTCGTCAGTCCGGCCTGGACCAGCTCAGGTCTTCCGGCACGGGCGGCCTACGCACAGGCGGCAGAGCGGGTGATGGATGCCCTCCGAGACCTCACGCGCGTACCCGCGGCGCCGCCCTCGCCTGAGCAGACGGCAAATTCGGGGGCGCCCGTGTCCAACACACCCCGCACGCAGTACCTCGACATGGTGCGCGCAGCGAAGGAGTACATTCGGGCCGGTGATATTTTTCAGGTGGTGCCGTCCCAGCGATGGGCCCTGCCGTTCGCGCACCCCCCGTTCGCGCTCTACCGCGCGCTCCGGCGGACCAACCCGTCGCCCTATATGTTCTACTTCGACATCGGTGGGTTTCAAATCGTCGGTGCCAGCCCGGAGATCCTTGTGAGGGTCCAAAACCGCCGCGTGACGATCCGCCCGATCGCCGGCACCCGCCCCCGAGGGGCAACGCCGGGCGAGGATGCGGCCCTCGAAGCCGAGCTCCTCGCCGACGAGAAGGAGCTGGCGGAGCATTTGATGCTGCTTGACCTCGGGCGGAACGACGTGGGGCGGGTCGCGAAGATCGGCACGGTCGACCCGAACGAGCAATTCACAATCGAGCGCTACAGCCACGTCATGCACATCGTCTCGAATGTCGAGGGCGAGCTCGCGGAAGACGAGGACGCGCTGTCGGCCCTTCTCGCGGGGCTGCCGGCCGGAACCGTTTCAGGCGCGCCGAAAGTGCGCGCGATGGAGATCATCGATGAGCTGGAGGTCGAGAAGCGCGGCGTCTACGGCGGTGGCGTCGGGTATTTCTCCGCCGGCGGTGACATGGACGTGTGCATCGCGCTCCGCACCGGGCTCGTGAAGGACCGCACGCTCTACATCCAGGCAGGGGGCGGCGTGGTCCATGACAGCGACCCCGAGGCCGAGTTCGCCGAGACCGAAGCCAAGGCCCGCGCACTCACGAGCGCCGCGTGGGAGGCGTCTCGCTTCACGATGTCCGGCAACGAGTGAGAGCGGTCCGGTCGGCCGCATTGCCACGTCTCTCGCATGTGGTGACCCGATCCTCGGATGCTCAGACACTCCAAGACGCGCGCCGACGACGGCGCGTCCCCATCGACCTCGTCCTCCGCCAAGCACATGCAAGCGACCTCTGTCCCGAAGGCCTGCCCCGACCCGCGGCCGCGGGCCGACCTACTGCGCGAGAACAGTTGACACAGGTGCGATGCTGACCGCGTTCGCTGCGGGCCCGAGCAGCCAGGAGATCAGCGCAGTGACGGTTTCGGGCTGCATCCGCGCCATCACGATGACGCTGCCATTGTCCTCCGCCTCGACCAGCGCCCGCGCGAGTTCGGCCGCAACGGCGCTGGGGATTTCGTCAACGACGCGGTAGATCACGCCGCTCGGCACATTGGCCTCACGCGCGCGGTCTGGAACGTCGTTGAGACCGATGCCTCGATGCGTCAGGAGACCGTGGCCCGTGACAGTGACGGAGTCGATCGCTCGCGCCGCAAGCGTCTCATCCAGCGGCATGGGGCCGTCAATTCGGTCGACAAGCGCCGTCGATCCGGGCACGGCGGCGAGCGTTGCGCTGACGAGGTCGGCGAGAAGCGCCGGGTCGCCGCCGCGTTCAACAATCTGTTGCTCCGCCGGCATGACAGCGACCACTTCGTAGCCTGCCGTGCGGTAGGTTGTTGTGATCTCCGTTGCGTCCTCAAGATCGGCCTCGACGCCAAAGGTGAACGGCGCAGAGAGCGAGAGCAGACCCTCGCGCAGCGTTTGCGGCGCCCCCTGATCCAGAAGGACGATCGACATCAGCGGCCGTGACCGGTCGACACTGATGGTGACAGAGTTCTCTGCAAGGGCGGAACCGGGCACCAGCGGTTGTGGCACGAGCAAGGCGCGACCTTCGGCGGGCTCCGTCTGAGGGTCGGACGAAATGTCTGTGTCGACGACAGGCACCGCAGCCGATGCCGTGTCGACCGTCGGTGCACCGGCTGTGGGCGTGGTTGCTGCCGCGACTTGTGCGGCGCCATCTGTGCGAGCCGGGCTCTGGTCGCTCGCCTGGCCGAGGCCGACATTCGCGTCGGCCACCTGCGGTGCATTGAACGTGGGCGACTGGAAATCGGGCGCGGGGGCGCCTGGATCCGAGCTGCCGGGCGTTGGCACGCTCAGCGGCGTGGTCTGAGGCGTGACGGCGGTTTGGGGTGCGGGGGCCGGAACGGCGGGGGCCGGGTCATTTGTGGTTGCGACCGCCACACTCTCCGTCTGCGGGGCATCGATTGGGAAGACGATCGCTGCGGCTGCAAACACGATCGCGCAAACCACCAAGCCGGAGAGGAACCCTCGAAAGAAACCACCCATCTCCGCTCACCTTCTTCGCTGTTGCCCCGGCCCCGGGCGGCCCGGCGCATATCGGTTTCGCTTGACCAAACTCGGCCTGCGCGCGCATGTATAACGCCGATGATAAGGGGTGTGCCAGATCAAAGTCCCTTCACCCAAGGAGCACCGGCTTAATGTTGCTGTTGATAGACAATTACGACAGCTTCACTTACAACCTCGTTCACTACTTGGGGGAGCTTGGTGCACATGCCAAGGTTGTCCGCAACGACGCAATCGACGTGCAGGCGGCGATGGCGTTGCAGCCCTCCGGGATCGTTCTATCTCCGGGGCCAGGCACGCCAGACCAGGCCGGGATTTGCTTGGCTCTTGTCGAGGCCGCGCGGGAGACACGGACACCGCTTCTCGGGGTGTGCCTCGGTCATCAGGCGATTGGACAGGCCTACGGTGGCCGGGTTGAGCGGCACGCAGACATCGTCCACGGCAAGTTGGGCGAGATCCATCACACAAGCCACGGTCTCTTTGCTGGGTTGCCGGAGCCTCTTCGGGCGACGCGGTATCACTCTCTTGTGATCGCACGCGACAGCGTGCCGGAGACACTGGACGTGACGGCAACGCTTGCCGACGGGACGGTGATGGGGATCCGCGACCGGACAGCGCCTCTTTTCGGCGTGCAGTTTCACCCCGAGTCGATCGCCTCCGAGGCCGGCCATGCCCTCCTGAACAACTTTATCGCGACGCTCCCGGTGCCTGCATGAGTGCGGATCTGCGCCCGCTGATTGCGCGCGCAGCATCCGGCCCACTCAGTCGGGCCGAGGCCGAGGACGCCTTCGCGATCCTCATGGAAGGTGCTGCCACACCGGCCCAGATTGGCGGTTTTCTGATGACGCTCCGGGTCAGGGGCGAAACGGTCGAGGAGATTGCGGCGGCGGCGGCGGTGATGCGGACACGATGCGTACCGGTGACCGCCCCCGAGGGCGCCATCGACATTGTCGGCACCGGCGGCGACGGCAAGGGGACACTCAACATCTCAACGGCTGCCGCGTTCGTGGTCGCCGGCGCCGGCGTGACGGTGGCCAAGCACGGGAACCGCAACCTCTCCTCCAAATCCGGGGCAGCCGACGCACTGGGAGAGCTTGGGATCGAGGTCATGGTTGCGGCGGATGTGGTCGATGAGGCGCTCAAAGAGGTCGGCATCGCGTTCATGATGGCGCCCATGCACCATCCCGCGACGCGCCACGTGATGCCCGCGCGCCAAGAGCTCGGGACACGAACGATCTTCAATGTCCTCGGGCCGCTCACCAACCCGGCAGGGGTCAAGCGGCAGCTGACGGGGGCGTTCGACCGCGACCTGATCCGTCCGATGGCCGAAACGCTGGGCGCGCTCGGGTCGGAGGCCGCTTGGCTGGTCCATGGCGCAGACGGTACGGACGAGATCTCAATCTGCGGCGTGACATTCGTCGCCAGCCTCCTCGACGGTGAGGTGACCGACCGGGAGATCCACCCCGAAATGGCCGGTCTGCCCACCCATCCGTTCGAGGCGCTTCTCGGCGGCACCCCCGCGGAGAACGCCGCGGCGCTCCGGGCGCTCCTTGGGGGTACACCCTCGGGCTATCGCGACGCCGTGCTCTTCAACGCAGCCGCGGCGCTGGTGATCGCCGGAAGGGCGTCGGACTTGACGGAGGGCGTGGAGATTGCCGCGGAGAGCATCGACAGTGGTCGCGCCGACGCGAAGGTGGCCGCTCTCGCGGCTGCGACAGCGGGCCGGGCAAAGCGGGCCTGATCGGGGGAAGAGATGAGTGTTCTCGAGCGCATTAAAGCCTACAAAGTCGAAGAGGTCACGGCGCGGATGGCAGAGCGCCCGATCGATGAGGTCGAAGCGGCCGCGCGGGCGGCCCCTCCCGTCCGCCCCTTCGCCGAGGCGCTCACACAGGCAACGCAGGCCGGTGGATACGGCCTGATTGCCGAGATCAAGAAGGCGAGCCCGTCGAAGGGCCTGATCCGCGCGGAATTCGATCCGGCGGCATTGGCGCAGGCCTATGCCGAGGGCGGCGCCGCCTGCCTCTCCGTTCTGACCGATGGGCCGAGCTTTCAGGGGGCGGACGGCGATTTGGAAGTGGCACGGGCCGCTGTGGACTTACCCTGTCTTCGCAAGGACTTTCTCCATGATCCTTATCAAGTGGTCGAGGCCCGCGCCCTCGGCGCCGATTGCATATTGATCATCATGGCAAGTGTCAGCGACGCCGAAGCGCGCACGCTGGCGGACACCGCCGAGAGTTGGGGGATGGACATCCTCCTCGAGGTGCACAACCGCGCGGAGCTTGACCGGGCGGCGGAACTTCCAGGTCTCATCGGGATCAACAACCGTGATCTCAACACATTTGAGACAACACTCGAGACGACACGAGAGATCGCGCCCTATGTTCCTGCCGACAGGCTCATTGTGTCTGAATCGGGGCTTGCAACACGGGAGGATCTCGCAGGTCTCGCCCTCTTCGGCATTCGGAGCTTTCTTATCGGCGAAACGCTTATGCGAGCCGATGATGTGACCGCAGCAACTCAGGACCTTCTGCGCGCACCTGCGCAAGCCGCGCCGCTCTGAATGTCTCGCAAGCTCACTCATTTTGACGGCGACGGTGCGGCTCAAATGGTCGACGTGTCCGAAAAGGCCGTCAGCCACCGGACAGCGACGGCAGTCGGAACCGTCCGGATGTCGGCTGAGACCTTGGACTTGGTGCGGGGCGGAACTGCCAAAAAGGGCGATGTTCTGGGGGTTGCGCGGCTCGCCGGGATCATGGCGGCCAAACGCACCGCGGATCTGATCCCGCTCTGCCATCCCTTGCCGCTTGCAAACGTCACGCTGAGCCTCTCGCCAGCGGATGATCCGCCGCGCGTGGAGGTCGCGGCCACCGTCAAGACGACCGGGCAGACCGGCGTTGAGATGGAGGCGCTGACGGCCGTCTCTGTCGCGGCGCTTACGATCTATGACATGTTGAAGGCCGTGGATCGCGCCATGGTTCTCTCCGAGATCCGGGTGACCATGAAGGACGGCGGGGCGTCGGGCCGGTTCGAGGCCCCCTGATGCTCTCCGTCGATGAGGCGCGTGCCCGGATCTTGGCGCTGGCGCGACAGATGCCGACTGAGCCCGTGACCCTCCGCGCGGCGGCGGGCCGCGTCTTGGCCGAGAACGTCGTCGCGACACGCGCGAACCCACCCTTCCCCGCATCGGCCATGGACGGCTACGCCGTGAGAAGCGCCGATGTCGCCCCTGGCGCCCGCCTCCGCGTGATCGGTTCGGCGCCCGCCGGAGCAGCGTTCGAGGGCCGCGTGGGCGAAGGAGAGGCCGTTCGGATCTTTACAGGCGCACCGGTGCCTGACGGTGCCGACCGGATCCTGATCCAAGAGGATGCAACGGCCTCGGGCGGCGAGATTGCAATTGGCAACCAGCCTGATCCCGGACCCTATGTTCGCGCAGCCGGGAACGATTTTCGTGCTGGCGCGTCCCTTGCCGCGCCGCGTCGGCTCAGCCCCGCAGATCTTGCGCTGGCCGCCGCGATGAATGCCCCGACGCTCCGCGTCCGTCGCCAGCCGGTGGTGGCAATTGTCCCAACGGGCGACGAGCTCGTTGTGCCAGGTGCCACGCCCCGTGACGACCAGATCCTGAGCGCGAATGGCTACGGTCTCGCCGCCCTCCTCGAAGCGGCGGGAGCCGTGGCCCGCCTCCTCCCCGTCGCGCCCGATACGACTGAGGGCCTGTCACGAGTCCTGGCGCTCGCATCCGATGCAGACGTGATCGTCACACTTGGCGGCGCGTCTGTGGGCGACCACGACTTGGTGCAACGGACCGCTGTGGACGGCGGTCTCGGCCTCTCCTTCTACAAGATCGCGATGCGCCCGGGGAAGCCGTTGATGGCCGGCCATTTCGGGCGCGCGGCGCTGATCGGGCTGCCGGGCAACCCGGTCTCCTCGATGGTCTGCGGCCGGGTGTTCGTAGCCCCCCTAATCAGCGCAATGCTGGGCCTCGATCCGTCAGACCCACCGCGAGCCGCAATCCTGGCGGCGCCGATTGGGCCCAACGGGCCGAGAGCGCATTTCATGCGCGCCCGCAGGGACGCAGACGGCCGGGTCGACGTGTTCGCTCGACAGGACAGTGCCCTCCTCAGCATTCTCCAAGAAGCGGATTGTCTGGTGCTGCGGGCACCGCATGCGCCAAGTGCGAAAGCGGGCGAGACTGTGTCCACCCTCGATCTAGCCTACCCCTAGCGCGGAACCGCCACACCTAGTGCTGACGCACAGCGGTATTGACACAAAACATGAACAGGTCTAGAACGTGTGAGAACAGTGGACGAGGATGTTCGCGTTATTGTCTCATAGGGGGACGCCGTGCTGACAAAAAAGCAACTCGACCTGCTGCATTTCATCCACACTCGAATTCAGCGGGACGGCGTTCCGCCCTCCTTCGACGAAATGAGGGAAGCGTTGGACCTGCGGTCCAAGTCGGGCATCCACCGCCTCATCACAGCTTTGGAGGAACGTGGTTACATCCGACGTCTCGCGCACCGTGCGCGCGCAATTGAGATCACCCGCCTGCCAGAGCCACTGGAAAGCGTAGGTGTCACCGCACTGCCCAGGGCGGAGACGTCTCATCCGATAGATCCGGAGTTTCCGATGGGTGCGATCACCCGCCTTGCCGTCATGGGACAAATTGCGGCCGGAACACCGATCAGCGCGATCGAACAGGTCTCCAGACATGTGGCAATCCCGTCGGAGATGGTGTCGGGGCGCGCGCGCCATTTCGCGCTCGAGGTGAAGGGCGACTCGATGATCAATGCAGGGATCAACAGCGGCGACATCGTTGTGATCCGCGAACAATCGGAAGCCGACAACGGCGACATCATCGTCGCCCTGGTGGACGGTGAAGAGGCCACGCTGAAGCGGCTCAGAAAGCGCGGCAGCGCCATCGCGCTCGAAGCGGCGAACCCCGCCTTTGAGACCCGGCTCTACGGCGCCGACCAGGTCAAGGTGCAGGGAAAGCTTGTCGGGTTGATCCGGAGCTACTGACCCGGACAGCGCTGACCTCGCGACTTCAAAGCATTGCGCGTCTGCGGGACCGAGCGCCCTCCCCGGTGGCAGACCCCCGCCTCAGTGCCCCCAAGGGCGCTTGATGCTTGGGTCCAGCACAGTGTCCACGACCAGGGTGCCGTCGCGCTGAACCCGGAACGCATGGGCGCCGCCCGCTTTGAGTTCGACCGGCCCCAGATAGACGCACCCGCCGGGCGGACGATCTTCAGCAGCAGGGGCAACCACAACGACGTCGCTCTCGCATATGTCCGCGCCGAGCGTTTTCTGGCGTGTCCAGGCCACCTCGAATGCTGCGTCGAGCGTGCCGCGGAGTACAGGGCCATCCTCTCGGAAGGCCGCGCGCGAGAAGGCCTCTCGCTGATCGGGGCGGCTGCCGTCGTTTTCCAGCCAGATTTTGGCAGCAAAGCCATTGCCACGGGCGGCGCTGAGCGCGCGCCCCTCCTCTCCGAGGAGACCGAGCATGCGCCCGTCGGCCGACACCAGAAGCGCCGGACGCGGCGTGGTCCACCATGCAAAACCACCTGCAACAAGGAGCAAGAGCCCGCTCACTGCCAACTGGCTGCGGGCCAACACGAGCACGCACGCGCCGAGCGCTATGAGCGGCAACGTCGCGGGCGTTGCAGCCGGCACTCGGATGACCGACCATTCCGACGCGCCAACACTGTGTGCAACCGACAGAATGTGGGAAATGCCGAGCCCCATCGCCGCCATCGCCGGCCC
>JBCCWM010000111.1:0-12011 GCA_039193505.1 Pseudomonadota bacterium
CGGCTACTACACCGACGACACCGTCTCGACGCCGACCGATCTTAAGGACACCAAAGGCCGCGGACTTGACGACTACTGACATGGGCGAGGCCGAGACCGCTGCCTGGCTCCTGACACCCGAAGCGATCCGCACTCAGTGCGGCGCGCTCTTCAGAGAGGCGGAGGCGGGCAGGCTCGAGCACTTCACGCTCCACCTGGACCGCCTCGACCCCTGTGCCGACGAAGTTGTCGCGACCATTCGCGACGCCTATCCGACCCTCGCGATCCCGCCTCATGCCCGCTGGCGTCACTTCGTGATCGCGGGTCGCGACCGCTGGGCGGAGCGCCTGCCGATCGTCGACCGCGCCGAACGCGCCCGGGTCGAGTGCGAGCTTGCGATCCTGTCCGTCCTCCTCGACGCCGGGGCCGGCGCCGCCTGGCGCTACCGAAGCGCGGACGGGACCGAGGCCGCGCGCTCCGAAGGCCTCGCCCTTGCCTCGCTCGACATGTTCACCGCCGGTGCGTTTGGCGGCGGCAGCGCCGAGGCGCTCACCGCCTTCACGGCCGAGGATCTCGCCCAGGGCTTCCAAGTGTCCGAGGCCAACCCGCTCGAGGGCCTCGAGGGCCGCGCCGCGCTGATCTCCGCGCTCGGCAAAACCATCGCCGCGCGCGCCGACATTTTCGGCACGCCCGCCCGCCTCGGCACCATCGCCGACCATTTGATCGCGCAGGGTCCGGAGCTGCCGGCCCGCCAGATCCTGATCACCCTCCTCGATGCCCTCGGCCCGATCTGGGACGGGCGCCCGACCCTCGCCGGCCGCCCCCTCGGCGACACCTGGGCCCACCCGAACGCCCCCGGCAGAGGCCTCGTGCCGTTCCACAAGCTCAGCCAGTGGCTCTCCTATTCCCTCTTTGAACCGCTCGGCCGCGCCGGCCTCACCATCACCGAGCCCGACGCTTTGACCGGTCTTGCCGAGTATCGCAATGGCGGGCTCTTCGTCGACACCGGCGTCCTCGCCCTCCGCGATCCCGCCGCGGCCAGCCAGGCGCATGCGCCGGAGGACCCGTTGATCGTGGAGTGGCGCGCCCTCACCGTCGCGCTCCTCGACCGCGTGGCCGAGGCTGTCCGCGCCAAGCTCAATCTCAGCGCCGAGGCCCTGCCGCTCGCCGCCGTTCTCGAAGGCGGCACCTGGGCCACGGGCCGTCGCCTCGCCCGGGTCGCGCGCCCCGGCGGCGCGCCCCCGATCGAAATCCTCTCCTCCGGAACCGTCTTCTGAGGCCAGACACCATGACCCAGCACCTGACCGTCGTCGATCACCCGCTCGTCCAGCACAAACTCACTGAAATGCGCCGCACCGAAACGCCCACGGCAGACTTCCGGCGTCTCCTCCGTGAGACCGCGCACCTTCTGGCCTATGAGGTGCTCCGGGACCTGCCGCTCGAGCAGATCTCGATCGACACCCCGCTCGAGACCATGATGGCGCCCCAGATCGAGGGGAAGAAGCTCGTCCTCGTCTCGATCCTGCGCGCGGGCAACGGGCTCCTCGACGGTGTTCTCGACCTGGTGCCGCAAGCGCGGGTCGGCCATATCGGCCTCTACCGCGATCCTGAAACGCTGGTCGCCGTCGAGTACTACCTCAAAGTGCCCTCCGACATCGAAGACCGTCCGGTCATCGTGGTCGACCCGATGCTCGCCACAGCAAACTCCGCCTCGGCTGCGATCACACGTCTGAAGGAGGTCGGTGCGGCGGACATCAAGTTCCTCTGCCTCCTCGCCGCGCCGGAAGGGATCGAGGCGCTGACCCGCGACCACCCCGACGTGCCAATCTTCACTGCAGCCGTCGACGCGCGCCTCGACGATCATGGTTACATCCGCCCGGGTCTCGGCGACGCCGGAGACCGTATGTTCGGCACCAAGTGAAGGCGTTGTGATCTGCAGGGGTTCGACAGAGGGGTCGATTTGTGCTGGTATAAAGCGTCCGCTGACTGTGTCCAAACCGGAGAGCGTTCATGACCCGCACATCGATGCGCCGCCTGGCCCTCAGCCTCTCGATCCTCGCCGTCGCCGCCTGCTCCACGCCGACCGATTACGCGCCGGCGTCGCGCACCTTTGGCTACAAGGATGCTCAGCTCGAAGAGGACCGGTTTCGGGTCAGTTTCGCCGGCAACTCGCAGACTCCGCGCGACACAGTGGAGAGCTATCTGCTCTACCGGGCTGCCGAGGTGACGCTCGCCGCCGGCAAGGATTGGTTCGCGGTCAACGCCCGCGACACCGATGCTCAAACGACCTATAGCGGGATCGCGACGGAGTTCTCGCGCTTCCACCCGCCGCATGACCGGCTCTTCGGGGGGTCGCTCGCCACGTTCCGACCTGTCACGCGCTACATCGCGACAGCAGAGATTGTGGCATTCGACGGGCGCAAACCTTCCGAGAACCCCGACGCTTATGACGCGCGCTCCGTCCTGCTGACGCTCGGGCCGACAATCGTCCGACCCGAACCTGGGTAGATCGGGGGCTCAGCCCCCGAAATCGTCCAGCATGATGTCCTCGCGATCGACGCCGAGCTCCAGGAGCATGTCGATCACCGATTTGTTCATCATGGGAGGACCGCACATGTAGTACTCGCAATCCTCGGGCGCGGCGTGGTCCTTGAGATACTGCTCATAGAGCACGTTGTGGATGAAGCCGGTGTAGCCCGTCCACTCATCTTCCGGCAGCGCATCGGACAGCGCGACATGCCAGGTGAAGTTCTCATGCTCCGCCGCCAGCCTGTCGAAATCCTCGACATAGAACATCTCGCGCTTGGAGCGGGCGCCATACCAGAAGGTGATCTTGCGGTCGGTGTGGATCCGCATGAGCTGATCGAAGATGTGGCTGCGCATCGGCGCCATGCCCGCACCGCCCCCCACGAACACCATCTCTTTCTTGGTGTCGCGGGCAAAGAACTCACCGAAGGGACCCGAGATCGTGACCTTGTCGCCGGCTTTCAGGTTGAAGATGTAGGACGACATCTTGCCCGGCGGCACGCCGTCCATGCGCGGCGGCGGCGAGGCGATCCGGACGTTGAGCATGATGATGCCCTTCTCGTTCGGATAGTTCGCCATCGAATAGGCGCGCTCCAGTGGCTCTCCCACGACGGATTTGAACTTCCAGAGGTTGAACTTGTCCCAATCCTCCCGGTAGTCCTCCTCGACGTCGAACTCGGAATACTCGACCACATGGGCCGGCGCTTCGATCTGGATGTAGCCACCGGCGCGGAAATTCACCGCCTCACCCTCGGGCAATTCGAGGACGAGCTCCTTGATGAAGGTCGCGACGTTGTCGTTGGAGCGGACCGTGCACTCCCACTTGCGCACGCCGAAGACCTCCTCTGGGACCTCGATCTCCATGTTCTGCTTGACCGCCACCTGGCAGGACAGCCGGTCGCCGCCCGCGGCCTCGCGCTTGGTGATGTGCCCCTCCTCCGTCGGCAGGATCGAGCCGCCGCCGGAGTGGATCTTGACCCGGCACTGAGCGCAGGTTCCGCCGCCGCCGCAGGCGGACGGCACGAAGAGCTTCTGCTCGGCCAGTGTCTGGAGGAGCTTGCCGCCCGCGGGCACGGAGATCGTCTTCTCGCCGTTGATCGTGATGTCGACATTGCCCGTCGACACCAGGCGCGAGCGGGCGGCCATGATGACCGTCACCAGCGCCAGCACGATCATGGTGAAGAGGGTTATGCCCAGTCCGAATGTGATCATTCCGCGCTCCTCAGAGTTTGACGCCGCTGAAGGACATGAAGGCCATCGCCATCAGTCCCGCGGTGATGAATGTGATCCCGAGGCCCTGAAGGCCGTCGGGAATGTCCGAATACTTCAGCTTCTCGCGCACGCCGGCCATCGCGGTGATCGCCAGCGCCCAGCCAAGACCTGACGAAAACCCGTAGGTCACGCTCTCAGTGAAGTTGTAGTCCCGTTCCACCATGAAGAGCGATCCGCCGAGGATCGCGCAGTTCACGGTGATCAGCGGCAGAAACACCCCGAGCGCGTTGTAGAGCGGTGGAAAGTATTTATCGAGGACCATCTCAAGGATCTGCACCAGCGCCGCAATCACCCCGATATAGGAGATCAGCCCGAGGAAGGTCAGATCCACATCCGTGAACCCAGCCCAGGAGAGCGCGCCGGGCGCGAGCAGGTAGTTCAGGATCAGGTTGTTTGCCGGCACCGTGATCGACTGCACGACCATCACCGAGATCCCAAGCCCGATCGCCGTCGCGATCTTCTTGGAGACCGCGATGAACGTGCACATCCCAAGGAAGAAGGAGAGCGCCAGGTTCTCGACAAAGATGGCCTTGACGGCAAGCGAGATGAGCTCCTCCATCAGTGCGCCTCAACGGTCTGGATCCGGTACTCCCGCTCCTCGACCTGCTCAGGTTTCCAAGCGCGGAACGCCCAGATGATCAGGCCGATGATGAAGAAGGCCGAGGGTGGCAGCAGCAGCAGGCCGTTCGGCACATACCACCCACCGTTGTTCACAGTCTCGAGGATCGTGATGCCAAATAGGCTGCCCGACCCGAAGAGCTCCCGAACAACGCCGACGAGCATCAGGATCAGCCCGTAGCCGAGCCCGTTGCCCACGCCGTCGATGAAGGAGGCGACCGGCGGGTTCTTCATCGCGAAGGCCTCCGCCCGGCCCATGACGATGCAGTTCGTGATGATCAGCCCGACAAAGACCGACAGCGTCTTTGAGATCTCGTAGGCATAGGCCTTCAGGATCTGGTCGACCACGATCACGAGCGAGGCGATGATCACCATCTGGACGATGATCCGGATCGAGCTCGGGATGTGGTTTCGCAGCATCGAGATGAACATCGATGAGAACCCGGTGACGAAGATCACCGCGAGCGACATGACAAAGGCCACCTGCAGCGACGACGTCACCGCCAGCGCCGAGCAGATCCCGAGGACCTGAAGCGTGATCGGGTTGTTGTCGACCAGCGGGTCGACGAGCATCTCTTTCCGTGTCTGCGTCACGAGATCTCCCCCGTTTTCAGGTTGTTGAGAAACGGCTGATACCCAGCCTCGCCCATCCAAAACCGCACCAGGTTGTCGACCCCGACCGTGGTCAGCGTCGCACCGGCAAGCGCATCGACATGGTATTCCGGCCCAGCGGCCGGCGGCGTCCGCGCCACTGTGATGTGGAGATTGCCCTCCTCATCGCCAAGCTTCTTGCCAGGCCAAAGCGCCTTCCACCGCGGATTGTCGACCTCCGCACCGAGGCCCGGCGTTTCGGCGTGGCTGTAGAACTGCAGCCCGAAGATCTCGTTCCCGTCTTCTTCGAGGGCGATGAACCCGTAAAGCGTCGACCAGAGCCCGTAGCCATGGATCGGCAGGATCACCTTGTCGATCGTGCCCCCCGGATCGCGCAACACATAAACCGTGACAAAGCGGGATTGCCGCCCGATTGAGGCCGGATCGTCCTCGAGCGCGATCGAGAGATCGGGGTCATCGGCTGCCGCCAGATCATCGAAGGTCGTGGGATCGAAGGCCTCGCTGAACTCGCCCGTTGCGATCTCGAGCACTTGTGGCTCGAAGGCCCCGAATGCCTCGACCACATCGACGCCGGGCTCATAGAGCCCCGCCACCTGGAGAATGTTGATCTGTTTGTCCTTGAGTGCATTCACCTCCTGGATCGGCCGAAGCGCGACCGCAGTTGCGGAGACAAACATAGACGCCACCAGGCAGAGCGCGACCGCCACCGCCACCGTTTTCGGCAGCGAATCCGTCGGCAGCTCAAGGAACCGCTTGATCAAGCCCTTCTTCCCGTCCTCAGGCATGGCGCCGCGCCCTCCTCCGAATGTTGGCCTGGACCACGAAGTGATCGATCAGGGGGGCGAAGACGTTGCCGAACAGGATCGCCAGCATCATCCCCTCGGGGAAGGCCGGGTTGATCACCCGGATCATCACCACCATCACCCCGATGAGCGCTCCGTAGATGTACCGCCCGAGATTTGTGTGTGAGCCCGAGACCGGCTCCGTCACCATGAAGACCAACCCGAAGGCGTAGCCGCCAACCACGAAATGCCAGTACCAGGGCATCGCAAACATCGGATTGGTGTCCGACCCGATCAGGTTCAGGAGCGTCGTGAAGGCAATCATGCCGCCCACGCAGCCCACCACCATTCGCCAGTTCGCAATTCGGGTCGCGAGCAGGAACGCCAGACCGATCAGGCAGGCGAGCGTCGAGGTCTCGCCAAAGCTGCCCTGCACGGTCCCGACAAAGGACTGCCACCAGGTCATCCCGTAGGCCGCAAGCTCCTGATAGCCCTCGGCCGCCGACACGGCCAGGGCCGTCGCCCCGGAAAACCCATCCACCGGCGTCCAGATCGTGTCACCCGACATTTGCGCGGGATACGCGAAATAGAGGAACGCCCGCCCGGTCAGCGCCGGATTGAGGAAGTTCTTGCCGGTCCCGCCAAAGACCTCCTTGCCGATCACCACGCCGAACGAAATGCCAAGCGCCACCTGCCAGAGCGGCGCTGTCGCCGGCAGGATCAGCGTGTAGAGCATCGAGGTGACGAGGAACCCCTCGTTCACCTCGTGCTTGCGCACAATCGCGAACGTCACCTCCCAGATCCCGCCGACCACCAGCGTCGTGATGTAGATCGGAAAGAAGTAGAGCGCGCCGTGGATCATGTTCGCGGCGATGTTGTTCGGATTGAACCCGATCCCGAATGTCGAGAGGATCCAAGCCCGCCACCCCGTCGCCTCGAGCCCTGAGGCGATTGCGAGGTTCGCCTGCAACCCGTTGTTGTACCAGCCAAAGAGGATGCAGGGGATCGTGGCGATCACGACATATGTCATGATCCGCTTCATATCGATGTAGGAGCGCGCATGCGGCGCTGCCGTTGTCACCGTCTTCGGCGTGAAGAGGAAGCTCTCCACCATCTCGTAGAGCGGGAAGTACCGCTCAAGGCGGCCGCCGCGCTGGAAACTTGGCTCGATCCGGTCGAAGAAACGCCGCACGCGTCTACCCCTCTTTCTCGATCTTGCTGAGGCAATCGCGGAGCGCGAGCCCGTATTCGTACTTCGCCGGACACGCAAACCCGGCCAGCGCCAGATCCTCCTCGTCGAGCTCAAGCGCGCCGAGCGACTGGGCCGCATCGGTGTCCATCACAAGGAGCGACCGCAGGAGTTGCGTCGGAAGAAGATCCTGGGGCATCAGCTGCTCGAACGTCCCGAGCGGCACCATCGCCCGTCGCCCGCCATTCAGATTGGATGTCAGCGCATAGAGCTTTTTGGAGAGCGCAGATCCCAGCACCGGCTGAAAGGCAAATTTCTCCGGCATCGGGCGGATCCAGCCCATCGGGATCTGGCGCCGGTCCTCCTCGATCAGGGTTACCTGTCGGTGATATCGACCGAGATAGGCGTCCACACCGTCGCCCGCGCGCCCGCTCAGGATCGAACCCGAGATCATCCGGATCTGCTGAGATCCGACCATATCGGCCTCCAGCAGATCCACCAGGGAGGCACCCATAACCGTCCGGACCATCCGCGGCCGCTTGCAGAGCGGACCGGTGAGCGCGATCACCCGCTCCCCATCCGCAAATCCGGTCCGCAAAAGCCGCCCGATGGCAATCACATCCTGCGACCAGATCGTCCAGACCGTCTTGGTGGCCGAAGGCGGCTCCAGAAAATGCATATGCGTGCCGGGCAGCCCCGCGGGGTGCGGACCGGCAAAGCCCACCGCAGTCACCCCAGCGATCTCCGCGCCCGGCAGCGACGCCCCATCTGCATGACAGAGATACGTCTTGCCGCCGCTCAACTGCGCGACGGCCTGCAGGCCCGCCCGGAAATCCTCCGCCGCAGCGTCGATCACCTCCGCGGGATCGCCCGACAATGGCTCCGTGTCCATGGCGGTCACATAAATCGCTGCGGGCTTTGTCTCGGGGTCCGGAACCTTGGAGTACGGCCGCGTCCGGAACGATGTCCAGAGCCCCGCCGCAGAGAGCTTCTCGACCAGACCGGCCGTCGTTTCCGCGTCGCCGACCCCCGAAAAATCGACCGGCCGGGCCGCGTTCGCATCCGCGGCAATCTCGACGCTGATCAGAACGCGCCGGGGGCCGCGGTTGATCGCTTTGATCCGCCCACTCACCGGGGCGGTCACCATGACGTCGGGCATGTCTTTGTGAGAGAAGATCGGCGCGCCCTGTCCGACGCTGTCCCCTTCCTGAACCGCCAGCCGCGGCTTCAAGCCGAGGTAATCGGCGCCAATCAGAGCCACGGTCGTGATCTCAGGACCCGACTCGATGCCCGGCCCGGGTGCCCCCACAACCGGTAAGTCCAGGCCTAGCTTAAAAGAAAAGCGCTGAGCGGGACTCATGTCTTCGAAGCTTCCATCCATTGTCAGTTAAGTACCATGGTGTTCCGTGCGGCCTCTAGTCCAACATCGCCGCACATCGAACACGAAGCGCGTGTTGGGCCACTATGTCGCAACCTGCCATCAACCCCCGTGGTTATAGGGTACCCATATAAGCTTGAAGCGAAAGTTACGGTGGAGGCGGGCATGCTGACGCGGCGCACAATTCTGATGCTCCCTTTGGGTCTCATGGCCTGCAAAGAGGGTTTGAATGTTGTTGAGCTCACCGGCACGACGATGGGCACCACGTACCGCCTGGTCGCACTCGACCGATCGGGCGCGGTGGAGCGGGCGGCGCTCAGCTCCTCGCTGCAGATCGCCCTTGCCGATGTGAACGCGGCGATGTCGAACTGGGACGCCAACTCCGAGGTCTCGCGTTTCAACAGCGCCACGGACCTCACCGCCACCCCGGCCTCCGATGCCATGATGCATGTGCTCCATGCAGCATCGGACGTGCAGACCGGCAGCAATGGCGCCTTTGACGTGACCGTCGGTGCGCTGGTCGATCTGTGGGGCTTCGGCGCACAGGGCGGCGCCGGCTGGGCACCGTCGGATGCGGCCATCGACGAGACGCTGGCCCATGTCGGCCACGACACAGTGTTGAGCCTCACCGCGGACACGATGGCCAAGGCCGCGCCCGCCGTGTCGCTCTATCTTTCCGCCATCGGCAAGGGCTACGGCGTCGACCGGATCGCCGCGGCGGTCGAGGCGGAGGGCATCACCGACTACCTGATCGAGATCGGCGGCGATCTCTATGCGGCGGGACAGAACGCAGACGGTCAGACTTGGCAGATCGGGATCGAGACGCCTGACGTGACCGACCGCCGGGTGCAGACCATTGCCGGCGTCTCGGGCGTCGGCATGGCCACCTCGGGCGATTACCGCAACTATTTTGAGGTGGACGGCACGCGCTACTCCCACATCCTCGATCCGCGCACCGGGCGCCCGATCACGCACCGCACGGCCTCGGCCACTGTGATCGCGGAGAACGCCATGCTCGCAGACGCTTGGGCGACGGCAATGCTGGTTCTCGGTCGCGAGGAGGGGATGGAGATCGCCGCGGCGAACGAGCTCCCCGTGCTCTTCATCGACCGCGACGGCGCGGACTTCGTGACGTCCCGCAGCCCCGCGTTCGAGCGGCTCGGCTGAGGGCGCGCAAATGGCCACGTTTGTCCTGACCTTCGCCCTTCTTCTCGTCATCATGGCCGGGATGGCGCTCGGCGTCATCCTCATGGGCCGCACGATCAAAGGCAGTTGCGGTGGGCTCAACGCCATCTCCGGCGCAGATCATTGCGTTGTCTGCAAGCGCGAGATCGACCCAGAGACCCCCCTCAGGGACCGCCTAAACTGCCCGCGCGCGCGTCAGATGATCGCGGATATGGACGCCGACGGCTAATCCCAGCTGAGCGGTACAAACCCGACCGTCAACAGGCAGACCGCCGCGACACTTCCATAGACCCAGAGCTGCCAGGCCGGCCCCTCCGTTTTCCAGGTGCGCCGGTACCTGTACCCCGCCACCACTGCGATCACGAAGAGCGCTGTCGCCAGGGTCGGTGTCAGGATGACGTCATCCATGGCTCACCCGACCAGGTCCAACACCGCATCGGTGACGTCCTTGGTGCCCATGTCGCCGCCGAACTCCATCGGTCGCAAGCGATTGGCTTCAAACCCGGCCCAAACCGCCGCCTCGATGGCCTCCGCCGCCGCACCGAGGCGCGCCTCTCCCGCCTTGTCGCTCAGATAGTCGAGCATCAGCGCGCCTGAGAGAATTGCCGCCAGCGGGTTGGCCTTGTCCTGCCCCATAATGTCGGGCGCCGAGCCGTGCGCCGGCTGAAACAGCCCGACATCGTCGCCGATCTCCGCGCAGGCCGCCATCCCCATGCCTCCAACCAGCCCCCCCGCAAGATCGGACAGGATGTCGCCAAACATGTTCTCCATCACCATCACGTCGAACTCCCACGGCCGCCGCACGAGGTCGAGCGCCTGTGCGTCGACATAGTTGTACCCGACTTCGACATCCGGATGCTCTGCCGCGACCTCGTCGAAGATCTTGCGGAAAAACGCCATCGAGGCGAAGACATTCGCCTTGTCGACACAGGTCAGGCGCCCGGAGCGTCCCCGCTCCCGCCGGCGCCGCGCCAGCCCAAACGCAAACGCGTGGAGCTTCTCCGTCGTCGTCCGCGTGATCCGAAGCGTGTCGCGGACCTCCGCGTCGCCGATGACCTCTGCCCGCCCGTGCACGGCCGCTGAGTAAAAGAGCCCCTCGGTCGATTCGCGCAGGATCACCATGTCAATTCCTGCCGCCCGCGGATCGGCGAGACGCTGGGGCGCGTTTGGGTAGGCGCGCACAGGCCGCACCCCGGCATAGAGCCCGAACCGATCGCGGAGCCTCAGATGCGGCGAGATCTCGGTCCCATCCGGCCGCCGGATCGCCGGCAACCCAATCGCGCCGAGGAAAATCGCATCCGCGCGCCCGGCGCGTGCCTCGCCATCTGGCTCAATGTCGTGCCCGGTCTCGGCAAAATAGCCCGCACCGGCGGCGATTTCATCGTACCGTAGCGCCGGCGCGCCAGCACGCGCGACGGCCGCATCGACCACGGCCCGCGCGGCCTCGGCAACGTCCACACCGATCCCGTCGCCCTTGATCAGCGCGATGCTGAGCCTCTCCGCCATCGTACTGTCCTTATGATTCAGAGCTGGCTTAACTTGTACCGCTCAAGAAGCCCCAGCATTTCCGCACCCGCCCGCTCTCGGTGGTGCCTGAAGGCGATACGGGCAGCCTCAGGCTCCCCGGCTTGCAAGTGGCTCACGATCTCGCGGTGCTCCGCTGTGGACTGCTGCGGCAGGCCGCGCATTCGCATGGTCACGATCCGCACGCGATGCGCTTGGTCGTAGAGAGCGGTGACAACCGAGGCCAGCCGACGGTTGCCCTGCAAGGCAAGGAGCGTCCGGTGAAACCTGTCATCGGCTTCCGCCCAAGCATCGAGGTCTTGGGCCTCAAGCGCACTCTCCATGTCCGATGTCGCCTGGTCGAGCGGCACAAACGCGTCCGGGTTCGGCAGACCCTCAGCCAAACGGGCCGCCGCATCGGGTTCGAGTGCCGTCAGAATTTCGTAGATCTCGCGCATATCCGCGGGTCGGATCGGCAGCACCCGTGCGCCACGGCGCGGCACGAGTTCGACCAGCCCCTCGGCCTCCAACCGGATCAGCGCCTCGCGCACCGGCGTCCTGCTCATCCCCAATTTTATGGCAATTTCCGGCTCGGGGGCCTGAAACCCAGGCGGCAACCGGTTGGTGCGGATTTCATCCTTAAGGCGCGCGTACGCGTCTTCAACCCGTGTCGACCTGGCTGCCTCCACGCGCGCACTCCCCTAACACATTCGTGAATACCGTATACCACCAGCGTGTGCGACGTCAAATGTCAGGACGTATACACACTGTGTCCGGTCAAATTCAGCGCCCTTTGCGCACAAAGAGCCAGCCCATTGCCGCAAAAAACGAGAACGTCGTCAAGTTCAGCACAGTATCGATCACGTCACCCGTAAGCATCGGCGGCCCCCAGACGCTCATCGCGCAGAGCGCGGAGCAAACAGACACAGAGAAGAATGCTCACAAAGACGAATGGCAACGCCCCCAC
>JBCCWM010000112.1:0-11989 GCA_039193505.1 Pseudomonadota bacterium
GTGGGTGTTTCTGTCGATTGGGATCGGCCTCGGCTCCTGGTGGGCCTATTATGAGCTCGGCTGGGGCGGATGGTGGTTCTGGGACCCGGTTGAAAACGCATCCTTCATGCCCTGGCTGATTGCTGCGGCACTCCTCCACTCGGCGATTGTCGTGGAGAAACGCGAAGCGTTGAAAAGCTGGACCATCCTCCTGGCGATCCTCGCTTTTTCCTTTTCACTGATCGGCACGTTCATTGTGCGCTCTGGTGTAATCACCAGCGTGCACGCGTTCGCGTCCGACCCAACACGCGGCGTTGTGATCCTCGGGATCCTTGCGGTGTTCACGGGCGGCGCGCTGGCGCTTTACGCGGCGCGGGCCGGCGCCCTCCGGACGAGTGCCGTCTTCGGAACGGTCAGCCGAGAGAGCGCGCTCGTGATGAACAATGTCCTCCTGGTCGGCGCTTGCGGCGTGGTCTGTGTCGGCACGCTCTGGCCCCTCTTCGCGGAGATCGCGTTTGGGCAGAAGGTATCGGTCGGCCCGCCCTTTTTCGATTTGACCTTCACGCCCTTTATGATCGTCCTTGCGATGATCCTACCCTTCGGTGCCATGCTGCCCTGGAAACGAGGGGGGGGCGGTCGGCTGGTGCGCGTCCTCTGGGGTCCCTTTGCCCTCTCGGTCGCCCTCGGGGCACTGGTCTGGTCGATGCAGACGGGCGGCCGGTTCCTCGCGCCGATCGGCGCGGTGCTCGCGGCCTGGGTGGTGCTCGGCGCCCTTGCAGATCTTGGTGATCGGGTGAAGGTCGGGCGTGCGGGCGTGCGGGAGAACCTGCGTCGGGCGGCAAACCTGCCCCGGGCGGAGTGGGGCAAGCTCATATCGCATGCAGGTCTCGGGTTCCTGATCTTTGCCATCGCGGCGATCACCGCCTGGGAAGTGGAGGACCTCCGCCTCGTCCGCCCGGGCGACAGCTACGCGGTCGGCTCCTACACCCTGACGCTCGAGCGGGTGGAGCAGGTCGCGGGGCCAAACTACCGCTCGGAGATGGCGACGATCACGTTGGAACAGGGCGGCCGGTTCATCTCCACCCTAACGCCGGAGCGGCGGTGGTATCCGGTCGCCCGCATGCCGACGACGGAAGCGGGGCTCTCGAGCGGGTTTTTGCGCGACGTCTATGTGGTGATCGGTGAGAGGCGCGACGGTGGGTGGGCCGTGCAAAGCTACATCAAGCCGATGGCGAACTGGCTTTGGGGGTCGATGATCATGATGGCCGTCGGAGGATTCGTGTCGCTCAGCGATCGGCGCTACCGGCTTGGCGCGCCGGCACTGCGCCGCCGCCCCGAACCGGTGCCTGCGGAATGATCCGCGTCCTTCTCCTCTGGCTCGCGCTCGCCCTGCCGGCGGTCGCTGCGCTCGGGCCCGATGACAAGATGGCGGACCCACTCCTCAACACGCGTGCGATGGCGCTCTATGATGCGCTCCGATGTGTGCGGTGCCGAAGCGAGTCGATCGCCTCATCGAACGCGGACTGGGCGCGGGATGCGCGCGCTGTGGTGCGCGAGCGCTTGCTCGCGGGCGACACCGACACCGAGGTGCTGCACTTCTTCCAGGCCCGCTACGGTGATTATGTGCTGATGTCGCCGCCCATGCGGGGCGCGACGATTGCCCTCTGGCTCACGGCGCCGACCTTTTTGCTGATGGGTCTCATCGGCGCGGCCACGTTGATCCGTCGCCGGCGCGCGGATCCACAGCCTGAAGAGCTCTCGCCCGCGGAGGCCGCCCGTGTGGAGCGGCTCCTAAGCGACCCGCCCGGCTGACGTCGCGTTCGGGCTACCGTTGCCGGCCCGGCCCCGCTAGGCTTCGAGCGCCAGGGCGGAGGTGACGGATGGACTACGAGACGATCCTCTATGAGCCAGAGGGGGGCATTGTGCGGATCACGCTCAACCGTCCCACTGTGATGAACGGGCTGAATGGTCAGATGCGGCTGGACCTGATCGATGCGATTCGACGCGCTCGCGACACCGCCCGCTGCATCATCGTGACCGGAGCCGGTCGCGCCTTTTGTTCGGGCCAGGATCTGGGCGACCGCGCAACGAGCGCCGACATCGATCTCGAGCGGACCCTGAGGGAGGAGTACACGCCGCTCCTCACGTCGATCTATGAGTGTCCCGTGCCGACAATTGCTGCGGTGAACGGCCCCGCCGCCGGGGCGGGCGCGAACCTTGCGCTGGCCGCGGATGTCGTGATCGCGGCGCATTCGGCCTATTTCACGCAGGCCTTTGCGCGGATCGGACTGGTGCCTGACGCCGGGGGCTCCTACTGGCTGCCGCGCCAGGTTGGGTTTGCCAAGGCAATGGGGGCCGCGCTCTTCGCTGAGAAGGTAACGGCCGTCGACGCGGACGCCTGGGGCATGATCTGGGAGGCCGTGCCCGATGCCGATTTCGCCTCCCGGGTGATGATGCGAGCCGAGCATCTCGCCAGCGGCCCGACAGCCGCCTACCGGCTGATCAAGCAGGCGATGCGCGAGAGCTTCGACAACCGTCTGCCGGACCAGCTTGCCCTCGAGGCGGCGCTCCAGGGACAAGCGGGCCAGACGCGCGACTTCACGGAGGGCGTGATGGCCTTTCTCGAAAAGCGACCGGCGCGCTACGAGGGCCGCTAGCGCTCGTCCGCGCCCATCCGCCGTTCGAGCCACCGGACCGCGGCGCTGATGATCAAAACGAGGACCAGGTACTCGAGGATCAGAAGAGTGTAGATCTCGAGCGGCCGGTATTCGGTCACGACCAGTTCGTTGGCGCGGCGCGTCAGCTCCTGCATGCCGATCACGGACGCGAAGGCTGACATTTTCACGATGTAGATGAACTGGTTGGCCAGGGGCGGCAGGATCCGCCGCACCGCCTGAGGCAAAACGACGTAGCGCATCGTCTGTGCGTAGCTCAGACCGATGGTCTTTGCGGCCTCGGTCTGGCCGCGGGCAATCGATTGGATGCCGGCGCGATAGATCTCGGCCGTGAACGCACTGTCGGAGACTGCGAGGGTGATGATCGCACCCCAGAACGGGTCGATCGGCACGGTGAGCCCCATCTGGCGAAAGATGATCGGCAGTCCGTAGAACACCCAAAAGAGCATCGGCAGGAGCGGAATGGCACGGATCACCTCCACATAGACGCGGTTCACGATCCGCAGCGCGCGCCGCTCGGACAGCGCGGGCAGGGCGACGATCAGGCCGAGCGTGATCGAGAGCGCGGCCGCAATCAGCGAGAGCTGGATCGTGGCCCCCATGCCGCCCACCAGGAACTTGATGTTTGTCCATCCGGCGGGTGTCGTCGGGTCGATCACGTACCAGCCCCAGTTGGTGCCGGAGGCGCAGCCGCCGAGGAGAAGAAGGAGGAGGATCGCGCGCATCAGTGGCTCAGGATCTGGCCGAGGAACGTGCGGCACCGTTCCGACTTCGGACGCTCGAAGAACGCGGCGGGTGGACCGGCCTCAACGATCTCACCCTGATCCATAAAGACCATCCGGTCGGCGACTTTCCTGGCAAAGCCCATCTCGTGGGTGACGACGACCATGGTCATGCCGCCCTCGGCGAGCTCCACCATCACGTCGAGGACTTCGGCGATCATCTCCGGGTCGAGCGCCGAGGTCGGCTCGTCAAAGAGCATCACCTTGGGCTCCATGCAGAGCGCGCGCGCGATCGCCACGCGTTGTTGCTGACCGCCGGAGAGTTGCCCCGGTCGCTTCCCCTCCTGTTCCGGGATTTTGACGCGCGCGAGGAAGCGCCGCGCGCGGTCCTCTGCCTCCGTCCGGCTGAGCTTCAGCGCCTTCCGCGGGCCAAGCGTGAGGTTTTGCAGAACCGTGAGATGCGGGAAGAGATTGAACTGCTGAAACACCATGCCGACATCTCGCCCGGAGGCCTGCGACGGATCGCCGCCCGACACCCGGATGGTTCCGGCCTCGTGCACTTCGAGGCGGCTGATCAGACGGACAACCGTCGACTTGCCGGAGCCCGAGGGACCGCAAATCACGACCTTCTTGCCCTCGGCCACAGTCAGATCGATGTCGCGGAGCACGTGGAAATCGCCGAACCACTTGTTCACACCCCGCATCTCGATCATCGGCTCGGTCAAGGGGCCCTCCAGACAACGCACTTCCGCGCTTGACGGTAGGGCGGGCTTCAGCGTCACATCAAGCGGGATGGGTGAAAAAGGCGCAGTCCGTGCGCTCCTGCCCAGGACATGACCAACACGACAGGGACGAGAGAGATGAAACACTGGATGACCGTGATGGCGGCCGGGGTGGTGAGCCTCGGGCTGGCCGGCGCTGCCGCAGCGCAGTCGGCGCTGAACGAAATCCTCGACAACGGGCTTCTGAAAGTCGGAACCACCGGCGACTGGAACCCGATGACCGTTCGCAACCCCGCGACCAACGCGTATGAGGGCTTCGACATCGACGTGATGACCGAGCTCGCAAGCGATCTCGGCGTCGAGGTGGAGTTTGTGCCGACCGACTGGAAGACCCTCGTCAACGGCGTGGTGGCCGGGCAGTACCACATGACCGGTTCCGCCTCGATCTCGCCGCCACGGATGAAGGTCGCAGGCTTCTCCGAGAGCTACATTGCTGTCGAGATTTTCCCGTTCACGACCCCGGACAAGGCGGATCAGTTCAACGGCTATGACAGCATCAATCAGGCCGGTGTTACAGTCGCGACGACACTCGGCACGACCTTCGAAGCGCTCGCGAAGGAGTGGTTCCCCGAGGCCGAGATCAAGGTGGTCGAGGCGCCGGCACGCGGCTTTCAGGAGGTTTTGGCCGGTCGCGCCGATGTCTTCATCACCTCGAACATCGAGGGCGCGACGCTCAAATCCAAGTTCGGCGTCGTTCAGGTCGCAGGCGCTGAGCCGCGGGCGCCGTCGCCCATCGCAATGCTGCTTCCCCAGAACGACCAAGTCTGGATCAACTATGTGAACAACTGGGTGAAGGTCAAAACGGCCCAGGGCTTTTTTGACGCAACGAAAGCGAAGTGGGGCCTCTGACCCCGCACCTGTCGGAGCGCACATGGCCCGAGGTCGAGGCCTATCTGTCTGAGCGCTCCGGCATTTTCCTGCCAACGGGTTCAACCGAACAGCATGGGCCGGTGGGGCTGATCGGCACCGACACGCTCTGTGCGACGCTGATTGCAGACCGTGCAGCCGGGTTGACGGGCGCGCTGGTGGCCCCCCCGCTGGCCTACACGCCCGCGCCGTTCAACACCGCGTTCCCGGGCACGCTGTCGCTCAGCACAGGCCTATTTGAGGCGATGGCGACGGAGATTCTCCAAGGTCTCGTGGCGCAGGGCTTTCGTCGGATTTTCGTGCTGAACGGGCATGGTGCAAATCTTGCACCACTCGCGGCGGCGGCGGGTCAGTTGCCTGACGGCACGGTCTGCCTCCGCAGTTGGTGGGACTTCCCGTCCGTTGGGGAGCTCCGAAAACACCACTACGGCGCCTGGGAGGGGATGCACGCGACGCCCTCGGAGATTGCGATCACGCGTGCGGTCGGCCGCACGGTCGAGCATCCGGCGGCCGAGGTTCCGCCGGTCGCCCTCTCGCCGGACTACATCGCCGCGCATTCCGGCGACCGCCATGGTCCGCCGGCGGAGCATCGCGCCGCCTTCCCAGACGGTCGCGTCGGCTCGCACTCGGCCCTTGGCCGACCCGAGCACGGGCGCGCCCTTCTGGCAGCAGCGGCGCAGGCGGCGGCGGACGCGTTTACGGCCTTCGAGAGCCGCTAACCCTCCGCCTCCGCCAGGAGCGTCGCGTTGCCGCCAGCCGCAGTCGTGTCGATGCACACGGCATGTTCGGTCGTGTAGCCGGCCGGCGCGATCACATCTCCGATCAACGGACGGATCGCGCCCGGGCGGGCGGCGAGTGCTGCGCGCAACGCAGGCGCCGATCCCGCGAAGGCGATGGCATCCACATCGAGCGATGCAGCGGTCTCAGGCGTCAGGGTTCCATCGAGGGCCACAAGCGGCAGCGCGCCCCCGCGGAGGAGCGGGCGCAGGCGCAAGACCGCGCCCTCCGCAATGGCCAGAGCGGAATTCCCGCCCGCAAGCGCCTGCACGACCTGTGCCAGGAGCGTGTCGCGCGTCGGCCCAAGGCAGAGGACCCGCCCCCTCGGGCGCAGGTAGGCCTGATTGGCCTCGCCAGTCGGGCCGGGCAGATCGACAGGGCCGGCATCGAGCGCTGCGGATGCCGCCATCGCCGCCCCCGCACTGCCCCGGAGGAGCGCGCGAAGGCGCTGGATCCTGTCATTGGCGTGCGCCCAGGTGCCTGCGGAGAGGCCTTCGAGGGCCGCCAGCGCCTCCTCAAGGTCCAAAAGGTCGCCGGTCTCGGGCCTTGCTTCCGCACGCGCATCGCCGGTTCGGAACTGCGGCAGATAGTGCGGCCCCCCGGCCTTTGGGCCAGTCCCGGAGAGACCGTGGCCCCCGAAGGGCTGCGAGCCCACGACCGCGCCTATTTGATCGCGATTAACGTAGATGTTGCCCGCGTCGATCCTGTCGACGATCCGCTGCACACGCTGATCGATCCGCGTGTGCAAGCCAAAGGTGAGGCCATAGCCCGTCGCATTGATCGCCGCGATCACATCGTCGATCTCGCCTGCCTCGAAGGTGGCGATATGGAGAACCGGCCCAAAGATCTCCCGTTCGAGGTCTTCGATGCCCTGAACCTCCACCAGGGTCGGGGCCACGAAATGGCCCGCATCGGGCACACTCAGCCGCTTTGCCACGCGCGCGCCGGCGAGGTAGCGCTCGATCTCCGTCCGCGCCGCAAGGTCGATCACGGGGCCGACATCGGTCTCGATCTCCCAGGGATTGCCGATGGAGAGCGCATCCATCGCGCCCTCGAGCATCCGGCGAAGGTCCACTGCAACGTCGCTCTGCACATAGAGCATGCGAAGCGCCGAGCATCGCTGGCCTGCGCTTTGAAAGGCCGATCGGATGATGTCGCGCACGGCCTGCTCGAGGAGCGCGGTCGAATCGACCACCATCGCGTTGAGACCACCGGTCTCGGCGATCAGCATCGCGTTCGGCGCCGTCTCGGCGAGCTGCCGGTCGATCATCTTGGCCGTTTCGGTCGATCCTGTGAACGCCACCCCTCCGAGCCGTGGGTCGGCTGTCAAAGCGGCACCCACCGTGGCGCCGGCACCCGGCATCAGCGCCAGAACCAGCTCCGGCACGCCCGCCTGATGGAGGAGTGCGACGGCCCGCGCCGCCACAAGCGGCGTCTGTTCGGCGGGTTTGGCAATCACAGCATTGCCCGCGCCGAGCGCTGCTGCCACTTGGCCCGTGAAGATCGCCAGGGGAAAGTTCCAGGGGCTGATGCAGGCGACCACACCCCGTGGCCGTGTGCCTGCGCGGATGTCTGACGCTGCATCGGCGTAGTAGCGGAGGAAGTCGACCGCCTCCCGGATCTCCGCCACCCCGTCGAGGAGCGTTTTGCCGGCCTCCCGGGAGAGGAGCGCCAGAAACTCGAACGTTGCCCCCTCGAAGAGATCCGCAGCGCGGCGAAGCGTCTTGGCCCGCTCAGCGCCGCCGAGAGCGTCCCAGGCGGCCCCTGCATCGGCTGCGGCCGCCACAGAAGACGCTATAGCCTCGACTGGCGTCTCGTGCACGTGGCCCACGATGTCCTGCGGGTCCGCTGGGTTCCGAATGTCGATGGCTGCTCCGTCGGTTGAGCCCGCGCGCCACTGATGCGACGCGAAGGGGGCACGTCCGGCCTTGATTGCGGCGAGCTGCACCGGGTCAGTCAGATCCCAGCCGCGGCTGTTGCGGCGGGGCCCGAAAAGGTCCCGCGGCTCACCGAGGGCGGGGTTCGGTGCAAAACCCGCAGCTTCGGCCGCTGTGATCGGGCAGGTCGCGATCTCCTCCGGTTGCACATCGAGATCGACGATCTGATTGACGAAGGAGGAGTTTGCGCCGTTCTCAAGCAGCCGCCGCACCAGGTAGGCCAGGAGGTCGCGATGCGCACCGACGGGGGCGTAGATCCGGCAGCGCGTGCCCTCAGCCGCCCTCAGAACCTCGTGCAGAGCCTCGCCCATCCCGTGGAGGCGCTGGAACTCGAACGCGTCCTTCGCATTGCCCGCCATGTGCAGGATCGCTGCGGCGGAATGGGCGTTGTGCGTCGCAAACTGCGGATAGATCCGGTCCGTCATTCCAAGGAGCTTTTGCGCTGCCGCGAGGTAGGCGATGTCGGTGTGGGTCTTGCGTGTGAAGACCGGGTAGTCCTCGAGCCCCATGACCTGAGCCCGTTTGATTTCAGTGTCCCAATAGGCCCCCTTGACGAGGCGCACCATAATCCGCCGGTCCGCATCGCGTGCGCGCGCATAGAGCCAGTCGATCACAGCATCGGCGCGCTTGCCGAAGGCCTGAACCACCACACCGAACCCGTCCCATCCCGCAAGCGCTGGGTCGGCGAGGGCGGCCTCAATCACATCGAGCGAGAGGTCAAGGCGGTCCGCCTCCTCCGCGTCGATGTTGAACCCAATCCCCGCGTCGCGCGCTGAGCGCGCCAGAAACAGCAGCCGCTCCGTCAGCGTGGGCAACGTCAGGTCGCGCTGCGGCGCCTCATAGCGGGGATGTAGGGCTGAGAGTTTGACCGAGATCCCAGGGTTTGAGCGCACATCGCTTGCCGGTGCGGACGCGGCGAGTGCCGCAATCGCATCGGCATAGGCCTTCAGGTAGCGCTGCGCGTCCGCGTCCGTCCGTGCCGCTTCGCCGAGCATGTCGTAGGAGTAGGTGTAGCCCTTGGCCACACGGCTCTGACCCCGTGCCATGGCCTCATTGATGTCGCGGCCAAGCACGAACTGCGCCCCCATCTCGGCCATTGCTTGTCCGACGGCTCGACGGATCACCGGCTCTCCGAGACGGCGGACAAGGCCTTGGAGGACGCCGGCAATACCTGCGGCCTCGTCATCGAGCACTCGACCCGTCAGAAGCAGTCCCCACGTCGAGGCGTTGACCAGGATCGACCCGGAATCCCCGAGATGCGCCCCCCAGTTGTGCGGTGTAATTTTGTCTTTGATCAGCGCGTCGATCGTCGGCGCATCCGGAACGCGGAGGAGCGCCTCCGCAAGACACATCAGCGCGACACCCTCTTCGGTCGAAAGACCGTACTCGGCGAGGAGCTGCTCCATCATGCCCGGCGGACCCGCAGCCCGCACTTTTCGGACAAGATCCGCTGCCGCATCCGAAATCCGGTGACGGGCCGTCGCGCTGAGAGAGGCCTCTGCCGCCAGCCGCGCGACGACCGACGCCTCGTCCGCAAGCGTCAAGGCACGCACACCCGCCCGATCCATCAGCGCCTCCCGCAGAGCCTTGAGCCCGACCAAATAAACCCAGAGGCCCTAAGCTGCGTCGAGGGGTTTCTCTCGGTCGACAAGAACACTCTTTGCCGGGGCTTTCTTTCGCGCCCTGCGTTTCGGCTTTTCGACAACGGGCGGCGTGTCGCTTTGGTCGGCCGAAACCGGCAGGTCGTCGATCTGAGCCGTCTCTCCGGCCAGGTCGGCCTTTGGCGCCACTTCCGTGGTGCCTCTGTCCTCACCCTCTGTCGGCCGCTCCGACACATTCGCGGCGGCGTCAGGCGCATCGACGGCGATCTCAGCTTTCTTCCGACGAGAGCGCTTTTTCGGCTCCTCTCGCTCGGTGTCCGGCTCAGCGGCTTCGGGCTTTATCTTGGATTGTGCGAGCAGTGCCGCCACGTCGAGTTCCTGGAGGAGGAACGCCGGCACATGGCTCCCCATGCCGATCACCGGTCCGTTTTGCGCCCGCTGCGCGGGCTTTGAACGGTGCTGCCGCTCAGGTGCGGGCGTGTCGGGCACGGTCGCGACGGGCTCCGGCGCGCGGGCGAGCGGGCTCTCCCGGAGGTCGATCTTCTTTTTGACCAAGGCCTCAATGGCGTCGAGATACTTCTCTTCGTATGGGAGACAGAGTGTGATCGCCCGCCCCGTGCGACCTGCGCGGCCGGTCCGCCCGATCCGGTGGACATAGTCCTCGGAATGCGTGGGAACGTTGAAGTTGAAGACGTGGCTGACGGACGGGATGTCGAGGCCGCGGGCTGCTACATCCGACGCGATCAGCAGCCGAAGCGTGCCAGACCGAAAGCCGTCGAGCGTGCGCGTGCGAATGGACTGGTCAAGGTCACCGTGGATCGGGGCCGCGTTGTAGCCATGCTTCTTTAGAGACTTGGCGACGACATCGACATCTCGTTTGCGGTTGCAGAACACGATCCCATTGGTCAGTGCGTCGCCTTCGAGATCGATGAGCCGGCGCAGCACCTCGCGTCGTTCACTCTCTGCGCGGTCCTTCCGGCTCGGCGTGTGGCGGCAGACGAGTTGCGTGATGCTCTCAGCCGTCGTGGCCTGGCGCGCGACTTCCACACGCTCGGGGTTCGAGAGGAACTCCTCCGTGATCCGCGTTATTTCCGGCGCCATCGTTGCGGAGAAAAAGAGTGTCTGCCGTGTAAAGGGCGTCAGTTTGAAAATACGCTCGATGTCGGGAATGAAGCCCATGTCGAGCATTCGGTCGGCTTCGTCGACCACCATGATCCCGATCCCCGTCAGCATCAGCTTGCCCCTCTCGAAGTGATCGAGAAGGCGACCGGGGGTCGCGATCAGAACATCAACGCCGCGGTCGATCAGCTTGTCCTGGTCCTTGAAACTCGTGCCCCCGATCAGAAGGGCCATCGACAGCTTCGAGTACTTTGAATAAGTCTCGAAGTTCTCCGCCACTTGTGCTGCCAACTCGCGCGTGGGCGCCAGAACAAGGCTCCGCGGCATGCGCGCACGCGCGCGTCCTTTGGCGAGGTGATGGATCATCGGCAGGGTAAAGGACGCGGTCTTGCCGGTCCCCGTCTGCGCGATCCCGAGGACATCCCGCCCGACAAGGGCATGAGGGATTGCCTTCTCCTGAATTGGCGTTGGCGAGGTGTAGCCCGCCTCGTCAACGGCCTTGAGGACCTTCGGGTCCAGATCGAGATCCGAAAAATTCATTGCTGCTTTGAGCCCATTCCCGCTTGCGGCTTCCATCGTGGCCGCACACATGGTCTCGCGGCCGGTCTCCCCGAATTGGGAGATCACATCTCACGTGCGCTATAGACATAGGGCAAGTTTGGGTCAATGAAAGCTTGCTGTGCGCGAATACTGTCGCAATTTTACCGACACTCATCCCAGAGGAGAATTGAATGAACGTCGAACAGCCTAAGGCACTGCGCGGACTGGCCAGCCTGAAGGTGAGCGGGATCCATCACTGGACCGATCGGACGTTTTCCTTTCGGGCCGAGCGACCGGCAAGTTTTCGCTTTCGCTCGGGTGAGTTTGCCATGATCGGCCTCCTCAACGGGGACAAGCCACTCCTGCGTGCTTATTCGATCGCCTCTCCCGCCTGGGACGACAGTTTGGAGTTCTACTCGATCAAAGTGGCCGACGGACCGCTCACGTCGCGCCTGCAGCACATCAAGGAGGGCGATGAGATCCTGATGCGACCGAAACCGGTCGGTACGCTGGTTCTCGACGCTCTGACGCCGGCCCGACGGCTGATCCTTTTTTCCACCGGCACCGGCATCGCACCGTTCGTCAGCACCATCCGCGACCCCGAGACTTATGACCGGTTCGAGGAAGTTATCCTCACCCAAACATGCCGCGACGTCGCGGAGCTCGATTATGGTCGATCTATCGTCGCGGCCATCCACGCCGACGATATGCTGTCAGAGGTTGTCGGCGACAAGCTGCGTGTGATCCAGACCACCACCCGCGAGGAGAGCCCGCACATGGGCCGGATGACCGACTGGATCCGCGATGGACGTTTCGCCGTGGCGACCGGTGCTCCGCTGTCGCAAGACACCGACCGCGTGATGATCTGTGGATCAATGGCGATGCTCGAAGAGCACAAGGCTCTGTGCGAGGCCGCTGGGATGCTGGAAGGCGCCAATTCCGAGCCTGCGGACTTCGTGATTGAGAAGGCCTTCGTCGGCTAGGCATGGA